>CAVKMC010000007.1:1834-17683 GCA_963657285.1 Agathobacter sp. | reverse complement strand
GTTCAGGGTTCAAGGTTCAAGGGGTGGTACGCCGCATCAATTCATATAGCGGCGTTAGTTTTGAAACATAGAAAATGTGAATCAACTTTTTCAAACTTGCGGCGCTTTTGTTTGTGCGCCGCACCTTCCCTTGAACCTAAATACTTGAACCTTGAACCTTTTAATCCGCTATATTCTTCGCCAGCTGGATGACCGCTTTGGCGAAGGCGCTGTCGGGATTCTGCTCTACCACCAGGCGGCCGTTGTCGGCGGCCTCGGAGACCAGGACGTACTCATTGGGGAGGATGGCGGAGACGGGATAGCCCAGCGCTTCGGAGAGGGCCTGCTTTTCGGACTCCTCGAAGGGCACCACGCGGGTAAAGAGTGGATAGACTCTCTTTTTATAATCGTCCCAGGCTTTGAATATTTCCAAGGCCCGCTTCATGTGGACCACCTCGTAGGCGCCGTTCACCATGGCCATCAAAACCGTCTTGTCGGAGAGCTCGCAGGCGGTGGCGGACACATCGGAGAAGCCCGATGGGATATCGATGAGCACGTAGCTGTAGAGACTCTTGGCCATGCGGATGAGCTCGGTCAAGCCTTCCACTGTGATCCCTTCGGCCAGATCCGGCCGCTGGGCGCCGCAGAGGACATGCACATTTTCGCGGGCCTCCAGGAAATAGGATTTCAAGGTCACCGGCGAAAGGAATTTGATATCCCGAATGGCTTCGACGATGGAAATTTGAGTATTCAGATTGAAAAAGACTGCCATATCGCCGAATTGGAGATCGCAGTCAATGATGGCTACCGTCTCTCCGGTCTGCTCGGCTAAGGCTTCGGCCAGATTGGAAATAAGCGTAGTCTTGCCGCTCTTCCCTTTCGGGCTGAAGAAAGAAATCACCTGGGAGCCGGTGGTGCGAGACGCGCGGGTGGCATTCTTCACCGCGCCCTGGAGCTCTTCCGCATTGAAGGGCTTGATCATGTAGCCGGCGGCGCCATTTCTCATGAGCTTCGCTTGGGCGTCGGAGTCCCAGCTGCGAGAGAGACAAATAATAATAGAGGAAGGATAATTTTTCTTTAAATCCTTCAGTAAATTCACATTGGAGTCCAGGTCTGCATCCATGAGGATGAGATTTGGGCTGAAGGCCTGCATCTGCCCCAGCGCATCACCGGCGGAGACATAGCGGGCAGAGAGCTCGAAGCCTGTGGTATTTCTGATGACACCGGAGAGGCGTTCCAAGAGCATCCGGTTTCCTTCGATCAGGACAGTTCTATAAGCCATCTCATCACTTCCTCCGGTTAACTAAACAGCCGCGACAGCCAGCCGCCTTCCTTGCGGGAAGCGCTGCCGGCGGTCTTATCGGCTTCATACTTATCCACCATGTGAGCGATTTCACGAGCCAGCGGCGTATCCTTCGACTCGATTACCAAGGGCACGCCATTTTTGATGGATTTGGTAGCGGTGCCGAAGTCATTGGGAATGACGTAATGGAACTGCCTCCCCAGGATCGCTTCCACGTCCTTCACATTGATGCGAGTCTTCGCGTTGGAACGATTCAGGATGTAGCGGATCTTGTGCTCGTCATAGCCCAGGTCACGGAGCGTATCAGAGCCGCGCTTCATATTTTTGATGGTCGGGATGAAATCGACAATGCCCACGAAGTCCACCACCGTGGACATATCCATCACCGAAAGATTCAGGGCGCTGAAGGTGGAGGTGGTATCGATGATCAGGTAATCGTACTCCAGCTGCAGCTGCTGCACCAGGTCGTGGATGTGGGTGGTGTCCATGTTGTAGGCTTCTTCCAAAAGCTTCGGGCTCGCCATCACGTCGAAGCCCAAATGCCCGGTCTCGTAGCGGGTGAGATAGTCAGCGGCCACCGTGTCGTCCGGATGCTCGCGCATGGATTTCTCGGCATCGGCGATGGTCTTCTCCGGTTTCATTTTCAGATAGTAGCACACGTCACCAAACTGCAAATCCAAATCCACCAGGCACACCGTGTGCCCGGCCCGCGCCAGCTCTGCCGCCATATTGACAGCAATCAGCGTCTTGCCGACGGCATACGCCGTGCTGAATACCGTAATGATAGTCCCCTTGCGGCCCTCCATAGACGCTCCCCCCCCTTTATCTGGAAATATTACGTCGTAGATTTTTCTGTGGTTTCATCATACATGTAGTAATCAATATCATAGCCGTCGAGGATGAAATTCATTCCTCTATTTTGCATGGCCCGGATGAGAAGCACATCGTCAGTGAGCTTCATGTGCGCCGAGACCTTCACGGAATTCGCCGGCTCCCCATTGGTAGGATTGTCACCGACGCGGGTAATGGTCATCCCCTGAAATGCATAGAGATGGGTGGTCATCTGGGTATTGGTCAAGACCTTCACATAGGTGTCCTTGATGGCATCATAGTTGTTGACCGGACTTCCACTTGCATCGGTTTTATTTTTATCATATTCTCCGGCCACTGCCGCCTCCCTCGCCGCGTTTCGGACGATGCCGCTGATGGTCATGTAATCGCCATAAAAAAAGCTGGCGTACATCATGCCATAGAGAAGCATCATAAATAAAGGAAGAAGCAATGCAAATTCGATGATGTCCTGCCCCTTCTGCTTCATGCGGCTCGCCTCCTTCTAGGGAAATCAGGAAATAACGGTTGTGATTTAGTAATTAGTAGTTAGTGATCAGTGACCAATACGCGTTTGACGCTACCAAGAGATGAAGAAAAAACTGTCTCATAAGGAAACATCTCCCCTGGCCTCCGCAGTCAAACGCGGACTAATTACTAACCACTAATCCCTAATTACTAAACCGATAGCGTCAAACGCTCTACCACCACAGATACCATTTGGAAGGGGCAATAGAGCCTACTGCCTCTTCCAAATAGTACCTGTCATAAGACAGATACTATTTGAAGACTCCGTATGCCAATTAGGACGCAGTGGAGTTAGCTGCGCTAGAAATCAGGGTGGTAGCGTCGGTGAATACCTGGTTGATTTCAGACTGGATGCCAGCCTGCTGATAAATCAGCCAGCCAATACCTACAACGATAGCCAGCATGAGAGCATATTCTACCATGTCCTGACCCTTTTCGCCGAGTACGCGTTTCATGAATTCCTTCATTTCGTTTTCCTCCTACAAAAAAATGTGAAATATAAATATATACTTACCCCGCATAGCCAGCGGCCGTCTGAATTAACAGCTGAGACTGGCTAAAGATCTGACTGATCTCTTCGTCCAATTCTCCCTGCTGGAAAATCAACCAACCGATACCTACCACGATGGCGAGCATCAAAGCATATTCGACCATATCCTGGCCCTTTTCGCCCAATGCAGACTTGATGTAGCAATCATAAGCTGCTTTTACTCTACTTAGCATACTCTCACCCCTCTAAAGTAATGCGACAAAGAAATGGCTATCTAAAAAGCTTGACATGAGATAGTCTACTTTTTATTCAAAATGAGTTGTTTAGTGATTAGTAATTAGTGATCAGTACGTAGGACGCGCTTGACGATACCAAGAGATGGAGAAAAGATTTATCTCGCAGTAGGAAATGCCTCATTTCCCACTACAGTCAAACGCGACCTAATCACTAATTACTGATCACTAAACAACTAATTACTACCTTTACACCTTTATATCCACGATCTTGCGGATAATCAGGAAACCTACAAACTCCAAGAAGACAGCGCCGGCGATGATCATCTGACCAAGCCTCGTAGTGAGGAGAGGCCGCATATATTCCGGCGATGTGATATACATGAAGAGACCCATGGCTACCGGGAGCAATGCCAGGACGACCCCGGAGGCTCGACCCTGGGCTGTGAGTGTATGGATTTCTCTACGGATGCGGATACGCTCCAGTATGGTATCCCGGATCACGTCGATGATGTCTGCCAGGTTGCCGCCCACCTGCTGCTGGATCAGGACGGCGGTGACGATGAGGGAAAAGTCAGGACTTCCCACGCGCTGATCCATTTCCGTAAGCGCCTGCTCCATGGGCTTCCCCAGGTTCGTCTCGCGAAGGACGCGAGCAAACTCCGTAGACACCGGCGGCTTCATTTCTTTGGAAATGAGCTCCACGGTCTGCAAAAAGGAAAAGCCGGCGCGAAGGGAATTGGAAATCAATGTGAGACAATCCGCCAATTGATAAAGGAAGGACTGCAGCCTTTTGGCGATGCGGATTTTCACCCACATCCAAGCGGCAGCAAAGACAAGCACACCCACTAGAATGGCCGAGAGAAGGGAGCCTAGGAAAATCATGGCCACAAAGCCGGCGAGTAAACCGCCGCCGATAGAAATGGCCACCATTTCGTAGCCCAGGAGCGGAAGCCCCGCCCGGTGCATCATGAGGTCCAGCTTCGATGCAGTCTTTTGCGAGCCCATCTTTCGCATTTGCTTGCGGAAGGCGATGCGAAGGCGGCGGCGCGCGGACGGCATGTCATCACTCTCGTCCTCCGCGAAGTCGCCCACGTATTGGTGCATACGCTCAGAGACCACTTTTTTCTTCTTCGTCACCGCGCCTAAGATGAGCACCAGGAGCAAAAAAAGCAGAAAGGCACATAGAAAAGATATGATGAGTATCATTGCCATGTCTCCCTTCTGCTTTACGATTGGCTGTATCAGTCATCAAGCGCGCGCACCTACCTCCCCATAGTTCGGAGCTTGGAGCCAAGCGCGACCAACCTCCACCGCTTCGCGGTCCCCCTCCTTCCGGAGGAAGGAGGTCACTTAGCGGAAGCGCGCCCTGATCGCTGATCACTAACTACTATTAACTCGAATACTTATTCATCACTTCACGGATGCGGGCTCTTTGAGCCTCGGCTTCCGCGGTGGACATTTCCGATTTCTGTTTTTTAGAGGAAACGGATTTCTCTCCGTTTGTCTTTTTCTTCTCGGCTACCTTGAGATTTTCCTTGTGATTTTTATAATCCTCTTCCGAGAGAGGCACCAAGAAATCCTCGCCTTTTTCATCCCTTACCTTAAGAAGATAGGACTTTTCCTTCGGCGGCGCTTTTTCTTCAAGAATCACCGTATCCTCTTCTTCGCCGGGCTTGTCGCCCCAGATGTCTCGCTCTTCCTTATCGGTGCCCTGCTCCACGGGATGCGTCATATGTACATCCTCGCGGTTTCTAGCTATGCGTTCGGAGAATTCATAGCCCTTCTTCAGCCGCTGGCTCATAGGCGCCGGCGTATCATCGGATACCACCGTCGGGGTGATGAGGATCATGAGCTCTCTATTGTCACGGCTCGTCGAGGTGTGACGGAAGAACTGGCCGATGATCGGGAGGTCTCCCAAGAGAGGGATTTTGGAAACTGTCTTCGAGTCTTCCGAATTCAAGAGACCGCCAATGGCCATGGTCATGCCGGAGTGAATATTCACTACCGAATCAGCCTCACGAGACGCAATGCCCGGGATCTCGAAGGAGTCGATCTTCACGCCATGGCTAGTATCCAAGGTAGATACCTCCGCGTGCACCTTGGCAGTGATTTTATTTTCAGAATCTACCTTCGGCTCGATATTGAGCTTGATACCGTACTCTCGATACTCGATGGATATATCTCCGTCTTGAGAAACCGGGATCGGGATACGGCCACCGATCAAGATATTCGCCGTCTCACCGCTCATGGTGGTGATGGACGGACGGGAAAGGATGCGAGCCTTGCCATTATTGATGAGAGCCTGCAGGGTGGCATTGACGGAGGAAATATGGCTTCCCAACCATCCGCCGCTGCCGCGGTTCGTAGTAATATCTTCGCCGCCATAGAAGAGGCCGGCCGTGCCAACGCTGATGCCACTTTCACCGGTTTTCGATTTTTCCGGAGTCGCAGACCAGTACTGGATGCCTAAGTTCTTGCTATCCTTCGCACTGATTTCGATGATCTGTGCTTCCAAGCGGATCTGGCTGGGGTGCGCCATCTCAAGGAGATCCACCACGTTGCCGCTACTGCTGCTATCACTAGAGGAACCTTCGCCTAAGTAGAGCTGCGCCATTTTCACAGCGGTGTCATGCTCATACTGGTTCTCCACCATGCCGCGGAGTAGGACCTTGCCATTCATCATCTGTACCGACACGCCGGGGTAGCCGATGGCATTCTTAATGGCGCTGGCCATGCCCTGGTCGTCACCGGAGACATAGACATTGTACTCCAGTCGTCCCTGGCTGGACCACACGATGAGGGACGTGCTACCGGCCTGCTTGCCTACCAGGAGATAATCCCCCGACGAGAGGAGCTGCACATCGGCGATGGCCGGATTTCCTACCGCCATGCGAGTGATGCCTGGCGCTTCCATGTATTTGGATTCGTTCAAAGAGACCTGCAAAGGCTCGGCTGCCCATGCCGAGCCGCCGAGCATGCAAGCTGCCAGGAGGAGTCCGATTTGTTTCTTCATGTACTTCATCTTAATTCCCCCTGCTTACACTGGTACCACGAATGACTTCAATGCCGGTATTGCCCGGTGTGCTATAAACGGAAACGGCCGGCGCCGGTCCCTGCGGCGGAGCGCTATAGGATGGCGCTTGGGCTTTCGGCAGCGGGATCACGTAGTAGGCCACCGAGTCGGTCTCGCCCTTCTGATCCGCCGGACGAAGCATGAGCTGCAGCTGTCCGATCTGGAGAGATGCGGTGAGCTTCGCCGCATCGTACGGCGAGAGAGCTACCGTCGCTACCGATGGCGTTCCTGTATTGATGGGCTGACTGGGAGCCTTCTTCGCTTCCTCGCCATCCTTCTTTTCTTCATTCTTTGGCGCCTGGGGAGCCATGCTGGTCTTATTGATAGCCAGGAGCAGTACATCCTTCAAGAGAAGCTTCGAGGTGATGCGGTCCTGGTCCGTCTGATTTCCGATGAGGAGGATGTCCACCTTGTCGCCGGGCTTTGCAAAGCCGGCCACGCCGGTGATGTCATTGACGCCGAAGGAAATCGCGCGCATGCCCTTGGGGATAAGTCCCTTGAAGCCCGCCGCGCCGGAGGCATCCAGCTTGCGAGAGGTGATCACGTCGCCGGCAAGGATCGTCACGCCAGCAGGCTTTCCGACCACCAGCTTCTTATCTGTCACTGCGCCGGCAGGCACCAGGCTATCCGGCACCAAGGTGGCGCGGAGCATCTCTTCGGTGATCACGGTATGAGCCGGGATGTCAGTGGCCGCTTCGATGACCGCCTTGCCTTCAGGCTTCGGCGCCTCTTCCTTTTTCTCGCCTACCATGGCCGACAAAAAGCTGTAGAGGATGATAAAAATCATGAGCGCCAAAAAAGCGCAGATCAGGATCAGCTTGCGCGGTGACATTTTTCCTGCTGCATCAGATATTTTCTCGGATAATTTCATATAATCCCCTCATTCCCCATCTACCCCCCCCAAAAAAATCCCCGGAAGGTATACCGTCTTCTATGCTCCAAGCCCATTCAGGGCACTTTACATTTTTGTCTCAGTGTATCACAAAAATTAGGATACTTCCATTAATTCCTTATATTTAATAAAAAGTATAGAAATAAAATTTTATATTCCGAAACGCATTTTGTGCGACCCATTTTCGCTCAGTGATCGGGGACGCATTTTGCTTATGGGTGGTCGGTGGTCGGTAGTCGGTAGTCGGGACGCGCACCGGCTAGTGAGGAGTGAGAAGTTAGGAGTGAGGAGTGGTGGAGCGGCGCACAAATTAAGAAGCGCCGCAAGTTTTGAAAAATCAGCACACGCTTGCTTCTCCCCATCCATTATCCATTTACCGTTTAATCATTCACTGTGAACGGTTCGCTGACGTAGGGAAGCAGCAAAACGCGTTTGTCTATTTCCAAAATTCGCGCCGCTTTATGAATTGATGCGGCGCACCTCCACTCCTCACTCCTCACTTCTCACTCCTCACTTCAAACAAGCCAGCTCTGCCTCTCACCTTTCCTCTGTCCTCACAATGAATAGCGCCGCGAAGGCGAAGGCGAAGACTGTGAGCTCGCGGAAGGTGAACCAGTAGTGAATGTATGAGTGATTAAGGAGGACTGTGTACCATGCAAAGGGAGAGGCTGCCAGAAGAAGGAGACCCAGGGCTACGCTTCTATGCGTTTTGATCGGCACCTTCCTTTTTAATTTCCGGATACGAAGGCAGAGGAGCGCCATCACAAAGAGCAAGAACGCCACCAGTGCCGGGGTCTTGAGCAAGGGATAGAAATTCAAAACGATCGTGGTGCCCAGATCCACCATGGCCGGTTTATCTGCCTCCACTTGGGTATTGCCCATGCGATACAGGAGCTGGGAGATAGCATCCGCGAATACATTCACGTCGGTCATCAGCGTAGCCAGTGCCCATTTGGAAATATACATGCCTCCATAGCCGATGGCCCAGAAGATGCCGCCCATGATGACCCGCTTCGCACCATCAAAGGATTTTTGAAGGAGTCCCTTCCTGTGGACCAAGAGAAGCGCCACGGTCATAGGGATGCCGTAGGAGAAGAGCGGATAGGTAAGAAAATCAAAGTACGCCGTAGCGATACCCGCAGCGGTGAGGAGATAGATTTCCTTTCCCTCAGCAATCCATTTCTCCTTGTAAAGCATGGCCATAGAGAAGAGCACCCCCAGATAAAACATATCGGCATTTTGGAAGGACATGGCCAAGGTCACAGGATTTAAGAACAGATAGCTTAGAAGGAACGCCCAGCCATAGAGCTTCCCCAGTCGATCCCGCAGGAGGGCAAAGAAGCCAAAGGCCAGTAAAGCTTGCACGGTCATATTGAGCATCCGGATCGTGCTGAAGGTGGAGACAAAGAGCAAGGGCTTGAGCCAAAGCAGGTAGCCATTCCAGTAACGAGGGTAATGGTCCCTTTCCATGCCATCGGTCTTGTCTTCCATGAGATCTCTCAGTGCATCGATCGGCCTTTCGATTTGCGTCGTTATCGGTGTCCCATCAGCGTCTCTCCGGTAAGTAAAGGTGACATCCTTCGAGCGGGTCAGGCGGGGATTCAAGAGCGCATCCTCCCAGGGCGCCTTCTCTCCGGGAAACAGGGCGGTATTCATCATAATCGCCTCTGCATAGGCATCGTTCACCGAGCTCACCGTCTGGTCATCGATCCAGAAGGTGACACCACTGATATCATCAAACACATAGGATACCGTGCGATTCGCCTTGGCATGAAGCAGCATAGGCTCTTCGGGGAGCAGATACACTATGGTCAGAGCCGCCCAGCCGAGAAGCGCCACAAAAGCCACGCCCAAGAGCGCCTTCCCTATTTTTTCTATCAAAATCCCCTACCTCGCATCCCTTTCCATAACTCCATAGGAGCTGGTCTTCAATTCAATCAGCACATCATCCCCATTGGCACGAATGCGGTGATATTGATTTTCCAGAACCACAGGCAAATCGCTATACATTTCCGGTTTATATATCCACGTATTGCCTCTATCTCGGATATGGATGCCCAGGTCATGATAGAAATAGAAATAAAATCTTGTCCATGTATCTTTGTCAGAAAAAACATTGGGTTCCACGAGCCGCTTCACCACCGGATAGTCGGTTTCCACATTTCTAACCACCGGCGCATGGCCTGTAGTTCCCAGCAAATGATACTGGATGCGATCGTCCCCAGTCAGTCCCAGCGTATTCAGATCCTGCGCCAGAAGCTGCACGCGGAAATCGGTGTAGCGCTGCTGCTCATACAATGCGTTGCCGTAAGCTGCCGCTCCCGCCATGAGCTGCCACACCATCAAAAGCGCCATCCACCGGGCAGGTCCTTTCTTAGGAGTCATAGCCAAGAGGGAAATCAGAACAAAGGAAAACCAGAGGCCCATACCATACATGGCGCGAGGAGCGGTCAGCGGCTTTTCCAGCACCAGATAGGAGCCATAAGACAGGACCAATGTCACTGCCAAAAGCACAAGCCCTAAGAGAAGCGCTGCGATCCGGTTCCGCTGACCGGCTCGCGGGGCGTGCATCACAAAAAGCAAAACCATGGCCGCTGCCCAAAGCCGCTCAGCCAAGGATAGATCTGTCCAGGCGAGCTGGAGGTATGTCATCATGTTGGATAAAAAAATTTCCGGCAGCAAGGAAGAGTCTGCCACATCTGTCAGCACATATTCCTCCAGTGGCGGCCGGAAAAGGAATATCTTATACAGCAAGAGCGCCGTCACATAGACTACCGCCGCCACCAGCATTTGGCGGAAAATTTCTTTTGCCCTTCCTCCGCGATTCCAATCTTGGAAGGATAGAAATAGAGCTTCTATCACAAAAATACCGGATGCCGCTTGGTAGGTCATAGTCATCGCCAGAAGGCAGGCGAAGGAAACCAGAAAAAATTTCTTCCGGTCTCTGTGCCACCACACAAAAGGCAGGATGCTGACAAGGACAGAGAGGGCCATATAGGGCGCATCAAATTTGTAGGAGAAGCACTCCAGGAACCAAGGCGAAAGTCCCATGGGGAGGACGCCCACGAGGAGAGGCCAGGAAATTTCTTTCTTCCCGGTGAAGGTGTAAATCACAAGCAGCCCCGCAAGCGACATGAGCACCACCGCAAGAAGCTGTGGCAGCGGGGAAATATCCGTCAAGTGCGGCGTCGGGTGAATTACAAAGGAAAGCCACTGCGTCACGTAGCGGCTCCAGTCCAGCCATCCGTGATACCCCATCATAGCGCGCCCCAGGTCATCTACATAATAATAATTGGCTCTGAAAATCGCGAGCAGTGCCACGGTGTACCAAAAGCAAAGCCATAGAAATGGCTTCTTCATCCAGTCATATGTCCCTTTTCCGCTTTCCGAAAAGGCAGAAGCAGCTCCGTTCCAAAATTTCATTTATCGTTTCTCCCTTACAATGTAGATTTGTCGCTTCTTCGTTTCCAAATAAATTTTCGCGATGTAGAGTCCCATGACTCCCAAAGCCATGAGGATGAGACCGCCCAGGAGGGTGACCACGCAGATGAGGGACGGCCAGCCGGCTACCGGGTCGCCGTAGAGGAAGGCGCGCCAGAAGATGAAGAGGAGGAAGAGGAAAGAAAGGCCGCACATCAAAAGTCCCAGGAACGAGGAAATATAGAGGGGCATGGTGCTGTAGGCCAGGATCCCTTCGATGGAATATTTGAAAAGCTTCCAGAAGGACCACTTCGTCTCGCCGGCGGCGCGTTCTATATTTTCGTAGGAAATCCATTTCGTGCGGAAGCCCACCCAGCTGAAGATGCCTTTGGAGAAGCGGTTGTACTCGCCGTCCGCCATGACGGCGTCGGCCATCTGGCGAGTCATCATACGATAGTCCCTGGCGCCGTCCACGATCTCCGTGTCCGACATGCGGTTGATGAGCTTGTAAAATAATTTTGCAAAGAAGGAGCGGATCGGTGGCTCCCCCTTCCGCGTCACGCGGCGGGTCGCTACATTATCATAAATCCCCGAAGGGTCATGAAGGATCTGCCACATGTCGGGGAGGAGCGCCGGCGGGTCCTGCAGGTCCGCGTCCATGATGACCAAATACTCACCCGTCGCCATATGAAGGCCGGCAAGGAGCGCCGCCTCTTTCCCAAAATTTCTCGAGAAGGAAATATAATGCACCCGCTTGTCCAGCTCCGACAGCCGCCGGAGCGTCATGAGCGTCCCGTCGCGGCTCCCGTCGTCCACGAAGCAATACTCGATCTCTGCCTCCATGTCCTCCGCCGCCTTCTCCACGGCGTCATAAAAAAGCGGCAGCGCCGCCTCCTCATTGTAGCAGGGTACGATAATCGATAAAGTCTCCATGGGTTGCCTTCTTTTCTTAAATGCGGGGATAAGCGATAGGGCCGCGCTCTCCTCGATAGTTAGGAGTGAGGAGTTAGGAGTGAGGAGTGGAGGTGCGCCGCACAATTCATAAAGCGGCGCAGAGTTTTGAAATGAGTGGCCGCGTACCTGCTTCGTCATAGCTAGGAGCTTTTAGCTTGGAGCTTGGAGCTCGGCTAGTGTCAGTAAGCATGCTTATCAGTGAAAGCAGGAAGCGAGTACAGCCCCCTACCTCAACGTGGTTGCATGACAAAAGTCACTAACGGAGCTCCAAGCTCCTAGCTCCTAGCTCAAAGCTATGACGAAGCAGGCAAACGCGCTGATTTTCAAAATTCGCGGCGCTTCTTAATTTGTGCGCCGCACCGCCACTCCTCACTCCTCACTCCTCACTCCTCACTTTTCACTTTTCACTCCTTCCCCACCATCCTCACTCCCCCGATGCCGTAGAATCTTGCCATGGCCACGTTGCCCCAGTTGTCCTTATTTTCCTTGAGGCCCAGGGTGTAGATGTGGACGCCGGTGAGATAATTCCAACGGGTCGTGTCGTAGGGCGGCTGATCGGTGATTTCCAAGACCGCATGGCTTCCGCGCATGGCCTCGGCCTGCGCCGCCCAGCCTTGAAACCAATTATAATTTCCCACGAACCACCAGAGGGTGGTGGAAAATGTACAGATGAAATAAATTTTGGCGATGCGCTTCAAATTCTTCGCCACGCCCACCGGCGTCAGGCGCACGCCGGTCTTTCGCTCCAGCTCGTGCAGGGTGAAGACGGCAAGGAGGGTGAAGATGGTGGAGGGAAATAGACTACGCAGCGGGAACTCCGGCGAGAAATACATGATGAGGCTAAAGAGGATGCTATTCGCAAAGAACCAGCCTACCAGCCGCAAATATTTCCGGCCATCAGGAAAAGCGAGGAACTGTTTCCGTTTCCGGAAGCCCTTTAAAAGATAGAAATAAAAATAAGAGGACAGCAGCGAGTAAAACCAGAGCGCTGCGATGGCTTTGTTGTTCACGCGGAAGAAATCAAAAGATTCTCCGCTCTGCTCCATGCGCACGAAATTTCCCGGCGAGAGCATGAGGATGCCATAGCCGATGGAGAGCCCGAGGAAGCCGGCCACCATCCAGGGCGTCAGCTCGCCCAACGTGTAGAGATAAAAGAGATAAAAAATCCCAAAGAGTCCGATCCAGCAGAGAGTATTTTCATTTCCGTTGCCCGCCAGAAGTCCCAGGAAGAACATCCCTGGCGCCATCCAAGGGCCGTAGTCCACCGGGCCATGGAGGTACTGCCGCACGTAAGGAAGGAGCCATGCCAAGAGGAAGACCATGGGCCAGAGATAATTGCAGGAGCCGTCGAGCCAGATGAAGACGCCCACGAAGTGCGCCTGCAGCGCCCACAGCGCGAAGGCGGCGAGGAGCATGTCCTTCGCCGGGATGTCCCATGAAATTTTTCCACCCCGGGCGTTCCAATGAATGAGGAAAATCAAAAGCACCGACGTCACGCCGATGGCGATGGCAAATATTTCTCTAGGCATCCAAAGAAAGAACATGGCCAGCGACTGCGCCACCACGCGGCCGCCCCAGGTGAGGAAGTAAAGCCACGCGCTCGCCGCGATGTCCGAGAAGCTGGCGATGCGCCGCGCGTCCTCCGAGAGAGGCTCATACATGGAGTGGCCCTCCCACATGAAGGAATACACATAGTCATCCCCCGCGCCGCGCACCATGAAGTGATTCAAAATATAAACGGTGAAGAAAATGATTCCCACCGCGAAACACAATCTCTTTCTCTCCGTCGTCATCCCATTTGCCCTCGCTCTATTCCGCACAAAAATTCCGCGTCGATTTTCCTATTTAACACCCATTGTATAGAACTGACAGGGAAATGGCAAGAAAAAAGGTTCAAGTATTTAGGTTCAAGGGGAGGTGCGGCGCACAAATCATAAAGCGCCGCAAGTTTAAAAAGTCGACTCACGTTTCCATATTTCAAAACTCACGCCGCTTTTTAATTTGATGCGGCGTACCTTCCCTTGAACCTTGAACCCTGAACCTTGAACCTTTCCCCACTTGAATTTCTAAAGTCTTTCCTTCTAATTGATAGCCGCTTTCAAGTGCGCTTGATTTTTTCAATAGGCTCATATAAAATATGTAAGAAATTCTAATAAGAGACTTATGTAGTGTAGCTAAGTTTGAAATAACAAATAGAAATTAGTAATTAGGATTTAGTAATTAGAGATTAGTAATTAGTGGTTAGTATTTAGTAGTCAGTACGCATTTAGGAATCGTGAGCGAACGCCAAATGCGTACTGATCACTGATCACTAATTCCTAATTCCTAAATCGCCAACGTTAACCCCGCAACATTTTCCCGAAGGAACCACGTACTCTCATGAATCACTACGACAAGAAATACTTCAAAATCGCACTTCCTGCCGCATTGGAAGGGCTCTTTATGATCCTTCTGGCATCCACGGACCTGATCATGGTCGGCGCCTTGGGGGCGCTGTCCATCGCGGCGGTCAGCATTTTCCTCCAGCCGCGGCTCATCCTTCTCTGCTTCTCTCGCTCTCTCGCCTCTTCGGTGACGCTCCTTGTTTCCAAGAGCGCCGGCGCCGGAGACACCAGCGGCTCCTCTGACGTGATGAAGAAGTCGCTGCTCCTCTGCGCCATCTTCATGGGGATTCTCCATCTGATTTTTTATATTTTCCTGCAGGATATTTTCTATCTCTTAGGCGCCAACGATGATTACATGGCCGAGGCCATGGCCTACGGGCCCATCGGGCTTGCTTCCGTCTACGTCACGTCCTTGACGCTGATCCTCCAGGCCGTGCAGCTGGGCTACGGACGCACCAGCGTCATCATGAAGACGAACGTGAGCGGCAACATCGTGAACATCGCTCTCAATGCGCTCCTCATCTTCGGCTACGGCCCGGTACCCGCCATGGGCATCACCGGCGCCGCCATCGGCACCTTGGTGAGCACCATCTTCACTCTCGCATGGACCGCCTGGATCCTGAAAGAAGAAAAATTCTTCGAAGGCGGCTCCTACATTCCGGACAGGAAATATTTCAAAACCATCATGCCCATCCTCCTCAGCATCCTTTCCGAGCAGGGGAGCGAACGCATCGGTATGGTCCTCTTCGGCCGCATGGCCGCCGGCCTCGGCACCATTCCCTTCGCGGTCCACAGCATTTGCATGAACATCTGCGACGTATACTACGACTTCATCACCGGCTTCGGCAAGGCCAGCATGGTCATGGCCGGCCAGTCCTGCGGCAAGGGCAGCGAGGAAGATTGGAAAGCCTACAAACGCTGCGGCATCAAGTGGAGCCTCCTCCTTTCCACCATCGTCTGCGCTGCTACGATTTTCTTTAGGAACGACATCTTCGCGCTGTACTCCGACGACGCTGCGTCAATGGAAATCGCTTCCTACATCATGATCTTCGTGGCCATCGTCAGCTTCCCCGAAGCCCACGCCCTCCTCTCCGCCGGCATCCTTCGCGGTTCCGGCAAGGCCGCTCAGGTGGCAGGCTACTCCTTCGTGTCCATCACCTTCCTGCGCCCCATCATCACCGCCTTCTTCCTCTACGTTCTGGACATGGGACTCTACGGCTGCTGGTGCGCACTCCTCCTCGACCAATTCATCCGCGCCACCTGCGCCACCGTCCTCATCTATCGCTTAGAGCATAAGGGATGGAGAGCATTGATGGCGGAGGTATAGCGGGACATATGACGCTATCGGTTTCGTAGTCGGTAGTCGGTGGTCGGTAGTCGGGCTCGCTTACCTGCTTCGTCACGACCGGTAACCGTTAACCGTATAACCGATAACCGCCCCCCTTGGCGATAGCAAGAGTTGGAGCAGCAATCTATTATCAGCGAAACCGTTTGCAGCATAATCTCCTGTCATGGTAAGCGCGTACGGTTATCGGTTATCGGTGAACGGTTACCGGTAACGAGAAAGCAGACAAACGCGCCCCGACCACCGACTACTCAAAAGCACTGCACACTGCAGTGCTTTTTTATTGCGCCAATTAAAAATTTGGCGGTGGCGTAGTTTTTAGGTAAAATAAATTTGGTGATTTTGTGGTTTTTCCGCGAAAAAAATTTGGCGGTAATGCAATATTTCACCAAAATAAATTTGGCGGTAATGTGATAC
>CAVKMC010000007.1:0-1824 GCA_963657285.1 Agathobacter sp. | reverse complement strand
GCTAAAATCAAAGACCCTGTCGAAGAAATCCGGCATTTTATAATTTTTCATAAAAGGAGTCCACCATGCTCATCCCCTACGCCGCACCGGCGGAAGTATTTCAATGCGAAATGGAAATCAAGAAATCCATTTTCATCACTCACATCATCCCCATCGCCTCGGAGGAGGAGGCGATGGAGAGGCTCTCTGAGCTTCGGAAGAAATATAAGGACGCCACCCACAACTGCTTCGCTTGGCGCATCGGCACCGAGCGGGTGCTGGAGAAGTCCAGCGACGACGGCGAGCCCCAGGGCACCGCGGGGCATCCCATGCTTCACGTGCTGCAGATGAAGGAGCTCACCAATGTGCTCGCCGTGGTGACCCGATACTTCGGCGGCATCAAGCTCGGCGCCGGCGGCCTCACCCGCGCCTACAGCGGGGCGCTCTCCGACGCGGTGAAGGCAGCGCCCATCGTCACCTACACGCCCTATGAGAAATATATGCTCACGCTCCACTACACCGCCATCGGGGGATTTGAAAATTACGTGAAGGACAAGGACATCCGCGTAGAGGATCGCGCCTTTGCCGCCGACGTGACCATCACCTTCCTCGCGCTTCCCAGTGAGGCGAAGACCCATCTCCAATTCTTCACCGACCTCACCGGCGGGAAGGCGGAGGCCGAGAGCCTGGGGGAGGAGTATGTGAAGGTGTAGTAGTCGGTAGTCGGTAGTCGGGGCGCGTTTACCTGCCTCGTCATAGCCAGGAGCTGGGAGCTTGGAGCTTGGAGCTTGGAGCTTTATTGGCGTCAGTAAGCATGCTGGCGAAAAATGCGCATATCCACCGCCGCGCGCTTTGCGCGGCGAGGTACCCCCCCCTTCCTATGGAAGGGGGATCAAGGGGGTTGGCTTGCAAGCAGTCAAATGCGTTTCTTCTCACGTTGCCACCGCTTAGCATGCCAACTGCCGCGAAAGAGGCTCCCAGCTCCAAGCTCATTGCTCAAAGCTGTGACAAAGCAGGTACGCAGGCCAACCCCCGCCCTTCGGGCCCTCCCCCTTCCATAGGAAGGGGGTAAATGATATAAAAAAACGCGCCACCAATGGCGCGTTTTTTTATTGTCTCTATTCTCCGATGATCGGTTTCTTTTCTGCGATGCCCACCTTTCTCGGATAGGTCTTGGGGCAGGGAGCGGTTTTCTTTAAATAGAGAATGCAGCGTTTCTCACCGCTTGGGAGGGTGAGTTCTTTTTTCTCCGCGAGTTCTGCATTCATTTCGCGAAGGATTTTGCCGGCGCTCTTCAGTTCCTCTTCGGCGCCGGGGCCTTTCATGGCGCAGAAGGTGCCGCCTACCTTTACGAAGGGGATGGCCCACTCGGAGATGACGGGCATGGACTTCACGGCGCGGGCGGTGACCACGTCGAAGGCCTCGCGGGTCTTACGGCGGCGGCCGCCTTCTTCGGCGCGCATGTGGATGCATTTCACATTCTTAATGCCCAGCTTCGCGCAGGCGTCTTCGATGAAGGTGAGCTTCTTCTGGATCGAGTCCACCAGGACCACGAGCATATCGGGCCGCAGGATGGCCAAGGGCACGCCGGGGAATCCGGCGCCGGTGCCCAGGTCCAGGAGCTTTCCCTTTTCGGGGAAATATTTCGGATCATACACGGTCAAGGAGTCGTACACATTTTTCACGAGACTTTCTTCTACGTCCTTGATGCCGGTGAGATTCACCTTCTGGCTCATGGCGATGACCATGGCATTGTACTCGGTGAGTTTCCTTGCCGCTTCCTCATTGCGGTCAAGCTTCAGTGCTTCCATCATTTCTGCAACTGTCATTTTGATTTCCCTTTCA
>CAVKMC010000006.1:0-19424 GCA_963657285.1 Agathobacter sp. | reverse complement strand
CACCGGTTCGGAGTGGTTTACCACCACGTCCTCGGTGACGATGCATTTCACTACATCGGTCATGCTGGGGATTTCGTACATCACCTTCTGCATGATGTTTTCGATGATAGCGCGGAGGCCTCTGGCGCCGGTATGGCGTTCGATGGCTTTACGAGCGATGGCACGGATGGCACCTTCTTCAAATTCCAGCTCTACATTATCCATAGAGAGAAGCTTCTGGTACTGCTTCACCAAAGCATTCTTCGGTTCGGTGAGGATCTTCACCAGCGCTTCCTCCTTCAGCGGATGGAGGGCTACGATGACCGGGAGACGGCCGATGAATTCCGGGATGAGACCGAATTTCAAAAGGTCCTCCGGCTCCACCTGCTGCAGGAGCTCGTCCATGTCCTTGTCTTCCGGTTTCGCGATGTCAGCACCGAAGCCCATGACGCTCTTGGTGAGACGGCTGTCGATGACCTTGTCGATGCCTGCGAAGGCGCCGCCGCAGATGAAGAGGATGTTGCTGGTATCGATGCGAATCATTTCCTGGTTCGGATGTTTACGGCCGCCCTGGGGCGGTACGCTGGCAACAGTGCCTTCCAGGATTTTCAGGAGCGCTTGCTGCACGCCTTCGCCGGATACGTCGCGGGTGATGGAAACATTTTCTGTCTTGCGAGCAATCTTATCGATTTCATCGATGTAGATGATGCCGCGCTGGGCCTTTTCGATATTGTAGTCCGCAGCCTGGATGAGGCGGAGGAGAATATTTTCTACGTCGTCGCCTACGTAGCCTGCTTCGGTGAGCGTAGTAGCATCAGCGATGGCAAAGGGCACGTCCAGGAAACGAGCCAGCGTCTGAGCGAGGAGGGTCTTGCCGCTGCCGGTGGGCCCGAGCATGACGATGTTGGATTTCTGAAGCTCCACCTCGTCATTGGCATCGGCACACTGGATGCGCTTGTAGTGGTTGTACACCGCTACGGCCAGGGCGATCTTCGCATTGTCCTGCTCGATGACATACTGGTCGATGTATTTCTTGATCTGTTCCGGAGCCGGCACCTTCAGCTTCGTGGTTTCTTTTTTCTTGGAAACCTTTCTTTCTTCCCGAAGAATGTTTTGGCACACTTCGATGCAGTCGCTGCAGATATTCACGCCAGGGCCGGTAATGAGGTCTTCGACTTCATCGCCGGAGCGGCCGCAGAAGCTGCAGATTTTGATTTCTTTATCGTTCTTCAAAGGTGGCCTCCTTATTTCTTCAAGCCCGCCAGCTCATTGCGGGTGAGGACGTGGTCAATGAGGCCATAGTCCTTCGCCATCTGGGCGGTCATGAAATTATCTCTTTCGGTGTCGTTCTTGATGGTTTCCAAGGACTGTCCGCTGTGGCTGGCGAGAATCCCGTTCAGTTCCTCGCGGAGGCGGAGGATTTCTCTGGCATGGATTTCGATTTCCGTAGCCTGTCCCTGCACGCCGCCCAAGGGCTGGTGGATCATCACGTTCGCATGGGGCAGTGCGTAGCGCTTGCCTTTAGCGCCAGCGGTCAGGAGCACCGCTGCCATGCTGGCGCAGGAGCCGATGCAGATGGTGGACACGTCCGGGCGGATGTACTGCATGGTGTCATAGATGGCCAGGCCCGCGGTGACTACGCCGCCGGGGCTATTGATGTAAAGATGGATATCCTTCGACGGGTCTTCGGCTTCCAGGAAAAGAAGCTGCGCAATGATGACATTGGCCATGTGATCCTCTATCTGGCCGTCAAGGAAAATGATTCTGTCTTTGAGAAGACGGGAGTAAATATCATAGGAACGCTCGCCACGGGCGGTCTGTTCCACTACGATCGGCACATATGCCATATGTAACACCCTTTCTATATGAAATAACCAAACGAAGCACGGGAGTAGTTTAGCATAAGGGAGGGACAATAATTAAGGATAGGTGATAAGGCCAGCTTACCGGTTTCGTCATAGCTTTGAGCTTGGAGCTTGGAGCTTCGTCTTACGCCTTTAGGTATTTAACTACATTCTACACAAGAGCAAGTAAACGCATGCCTACAGGATCACCGTTAGTATGTCTACTGGACGCCAAATAAGCTCCAAGCTCCTAGCTCCAGGCTCCTAGCTATAGCGAAGCAGTCAAATGCGCCTTATCCCTTTATTCCCCTACATAGTGGAAAGAGACGCCGGTAACCCCGCGTCTCTTTTCCAATTACACCGGATATACCGGATCCCATTCAGTTTTATTTCTCAGAATTATGCTTTAGTAGCGAGGATAGCTTCGATGATTTCAGCTTTCTTTGCTTTGGATTCGAGAGCAATGTCATGTTCCTGAGCGTATGCTTTCAGATCCTTTACGGTCATAGCGTTGAAGTCTTCTTCGGTGGAAGGAGCTTCTGCAGCCGGTGCTTCTTCGGCAGCCGGAGCTTCAGCAGCTTCTTCTGCTTCTACTGCCGGTCTTTTAGCAGCGCCGTATACGAAAGCAGCAGCTTTCTTGCGGAGTACGGAATTCACCAGCATGCCTACGCGGTCTTCTTCCTTAATGATCTTCATGACATCCTTCGGATCTGCGTTGAACTGGTGAGCCATGCTGTAGATTTCCATGGACAGGTCTTCGTTGGATACCTGCAGGTCTTCCTTGTCAGCGATGGTTTCCAGTACCAGGCCCTGGCGAACCTGTTCAGCTGCTGTCTTTTCATAGTTCTTGCGGAGCTGTTCCATGGTCTGGCCCAGGCTCTTCAGGTAGCCGTCCAGGTTCATTTCACGAGCTTCCAGGTTCATGTTGATTTCTTCGATGATTTCGTCGATGCGCTGTTCTACCATTTCCTGCGGAACGTCTACGGTAGCGTTAGCCACAGCCTGGCCTACCAGTGCTTCATGGTAAGCTTCTTCAGCCTGCTGGAATGCCTGCAGCTGCATCTGCTGTTTAATGGAAGCCTTCAGGTCTTCGATCTTTTCGAACTGGCTGATGGATTTTGCGAATGCATCATCGAGAGCCGGCAGTTTTTTGCGTTTTACTTCGCTGACATGGACTTCGAAGGAAGCTTCTTTGCCCTTCAGTGCGTCTACGAAATAGGTTTCCGGGAAGGTGACATTGACGGTCAGATCGTCGCCTGCTTTGTGGCCTTCGAGCTGATCTTCAAAGCCCGGGATGAAGCTCTGGGAGCCGATTTCCAGCGGATAGGTCTTGCCTTCGCCGCCGTCGAAAGGCTTGCCATCTACGAAGCCTTTGAAGTCGATGATAGCGATGTCGCCTTTAGCGAGGACAGCGCCTTCTTCAGCTGCTTCGAGACGAGCAGACTGTTCAGCTGCTTTTTTCAATTCTTCTTCGACCTGAGCATCGGTAACTTCTACGTTAGCGTGTTCTGCTTCCAGGCCTTTGTATTCGCCCAGAACGACTTCCGGACGTTTTACAAAAGTAGCGGTAAATGTAGCGCCGTCTTTTTCAGAGAAGGTGTCTTCTTTGACCTGCGGCTGGGTAACCGGGATCAGTTTTTCCTGGTGCAGAGCTTCAGAAACAGCATCGTTGATAACGATGTTCTTTGCTTCTTCTTCGATAGCTTCTTTGCCGAAATGCATTTCAAGAATCTTACGGTTTGCTTTGCCCTTACGGAAGCCCGGGATTCTGACCTGGTTCGCAATGCGAGCTACTGCAGTCTTGAATCCTTTCTGTACAGCTTCTGCCGGCAGTTCAATAGCCAGAGATACCTTGTGCTGATCCAATGCCTCTACTTTTACGTTCATAAAAATTATTCCTCCTTAAGTCGGCTTTTTGCCAACAAATTGATACCCTTTTTATTTTTAATACAAACTACGACAAATCGCAAGTTTTATTTTAGCATAGTTTTTTCAAAAATACAAATTGATTGATTTTCCTTTTTGTAGTGGGTATGATTAGACTATAGTTCACGGGATAATGGCACACGTACCTGCCTCGACATAGCTGGGAGCTTGGAGCTGGGAGCTTGGAGCTCTGATAGTGACACTTAGCATATAACTGCGCTATCCAAAAAGTAGCTCGCCTCACGCTCATGACTCCACTGCTAAGCTTGTCTACTGCCACTAAAGAAGCTCCTAGCTCCTAGCTATGAAGAAGCAGGCAAGCACGCCGTATTCTTTATCCCTATTTTTTCACGGAGTCAAATATGAAAATCCTATTCGAACTCTTTCTCATCTTCGCCAAAATGGGGGCCGTCACCTTTGGCGGCGGCTACGCTATGCTTCCGATCCTCCAGCGGGAAATCGTGGACAACAAGCACTGGGGCACGGAGGAAGAACTGATGGACTACTACGCCTTAGGCCAAGTGACGCCGGGGATGATTGCGGTGAACGTGGCCACCTTCATCGGCTGCAAGCTGAAGGGCTTCTGGGGCGGCGTCTTTGCCACCATCGGCGTCATCACGCCGTCGATGATCATCATCACCGTGATCGCCCTCTTCCTTTCTCAATTTGAAGAGAATCCCTACGTGGCTCACGCCTTCGCCGGCATCCGCGCCTGCGTGTGCGTTTTGATTTTGGACGCGGTCATCAAGCTGGGGAAGAAATCGGTGAAGGACCAGCGGACGCTTCTGATTTTCCTCGCCATCCTTCTCATCTCCCTCTTCGCCCCGGTCTCCCCGGTCATCTCCGTCCTGGCCGCCGGCGCTGCAGGATTTGTGCTTATGCCACGTAAGAAATAGTAATTAGTAATTGGTAATTAGTAATTACTATTTAGTATTTGGTATTTGGTATTTAGTATTTGGTATTTAGTATTTAGCAGTCAGTAATTAGTAGTCAGTGGTCAGTAGTCAGGACGCGTTTGACTGCTTCGCCAAACGCGCCCTGACTACTGATCACTAATTACTGATTACTAAACCACTATCGCAAAAAGGAGTAGCATATGATCTGGCTTCAAATGTTTTGGGAATTTTTCAAGACCGGACTCTTCGCCGTGGGCGGCGGGCTGGCTACGCTTCCCTTTCTCTATGATATTTCTGAACGCACCGGCTGGTTCACCGCCGAGGACATTGCGAATATGATCGCCATCTCCGAGTCCACGCCGGGGCCCTTGGGCGTGAACATGGCCACCTACGCCGGCTTCCAGGCGCTCGGCATCCCCGGCGGCATCTTCACCACTCTCTCCCTCACAGCGCCGGCGCTCATCGTGATCACCATCATCTACGCGCTGCTTTCTAAGTTTAAGGAATCCGATGCCGTCCACCGCATTTTCTACGGACTCCGCCCCGCCTCCACTGCCCTCATCGCCGCGGCAGGCCTAGGCGTTGCGAAGGTGTCGCTCCTGGACACGGCGCTCTATGAAAGCACCGGCGACCTCCTCTCCCTCTTCCAGTGGCCCTCCATCATCCTGGCTGTTTTGATTTACATCGGCCTAAGGAAATGGAAAAAGCACCCGGTCCTCTACATCGCCATCAGCGCGGTGGCGGGGGTCGTCTTGGGATTGTAGACTTTGATAGTCGGTAGTCGGTAGTCGGTGGTCGGTGGTCGGGATGCGTTTAGCGTCCTTCTCACATCCGTGATCCGTTAACCGTATAACCGCTAACCGCGCAAAAGGCGCGATGCAATTTCTTTGCGAATTGCATCGCGCCTTTTTTCTTGCTATAATTCTTTGCAGAGTACTGCGCACAGCAGGCGGTTGGTCCTTCTCCAGAGGGACTGTGACCCTCTGATTACATAGAAATCCTTCGGGAAATCTGCAGAAAGGAGGGCCTTCCCATGACTATCTCCGATTTTATTGCAATCGTAAGCCTCGGCTTGACTTGCTTCGGGTTAGGGTACGCCTTGGGCAAGGATATGAAGAATACACAAAAATAGCCGCCTCGGCCTAGCAAACTGAGCGGCAATTTTTGCTGAACTATTGTATGGGACTAATCGACTGGCGACAGTACTCTTTTCATATGTATTTTATCACAGAGAAAGAATCCTTGTCAAAAAAATCGGAATAGAAAATAGGCTTGGCACGTATGTGTACATTAGCGCCAAACGCGTACCGACCACCGACTACCAAGAAAAAGGAACTGCTCACGCAGTTCCTTTTTTCATGCTCGCAATATGGATTTCAAAAATGCTTTCGTGCGATCGCTCTTCGGGTGGTCGAAGACTTCCTCGCTGGTGCCTTCTTCTTCCACGCGGCCATCGACCATGAAAAGAATTTTATCGGACACCGATTTAGCGAATGCCATTTCGTGAGTGACGATAGCCATGGTCATATTTTCATCAGCCAGCTGCTGGATGGTTTTCAGTACTTCGCCGGTGAGCTCTGGATCCAGAGCGGATGTCGGTTCATCGAAGAGCATGATGTCCGGGTTCATAGCCAGAGCGCGGGCGATGGCGACGCGCTGCTTCTGGCCGCCGGAGAGGCTGCCGGGATACATGTCCTTTTTATTGAGGAGGCCGACCTTGTTCAAAAGGTCTTCGGCGACCGGAAGGATTTCCTCCTTCTTCATGCCCTTCACGTAAATCGGCGCGGCCATGATATTATCCAGCACGGTCATGTGCGGGAACAGATTGAAGGACTGGAAGACCATACCCATCTTTCCCAAAATTTCTTTTGTCTTCGCTTCCGGCGCATAGACCACCTTGCCGTCCTTCTCTTCCGCCAGAAATTCTCCTTCTACGGAAATGGAACCGCCTTCGATGGTTTCCAAATGGTTGAGGCAACGAAGCAGCGTACTCTTGCCGGCGCCGGAGGGGCCGATGATGGAAATGACTTCGCCTTTTTCCAATGTCATATTCACTCCGTGAAGGATCGTCAGCTTGCCGAAATCCTTGCGGATATTTTTCATTTCAATAAAGCTCATGGCGCTCTCCTTATTCTTCATACACCGCGTATTTCTTTTCTACATAAGCCAGGATCTTGGTGAGAATCGCCGTGCAGGCCAGGTAGAAGACAGCGGCCACCAGGAATGGCGTGGTATCGAAATCGCGCTGCACGAAAGCGCGGGTGACGCGCATGAGATCGTTCATGGCAAGGATATACACCAGAGAGGTATCCTTCAGAAGCGTGATGGTTTCATTGCCCAAAGGCGGGATGACGCGCTTCACCACCTGCGGGAGAATGATATGCCACATGGTCTGCTTATAGGTGAAGCCCAGGACCTTGGCACCTTCGTACTGGCCCTTGGGGATGGACTGGATGCCGCCACGGAAAATTTCCGCAAAGTACGCCGCGTAGTTTGCCACGAAGGCGAGGATCGCCGCAGGGAAATCATTGATCTGCAGTCCCAGCATCAACGGCAGGCCGTAGTAGATGAACATGATCTGCAGCATCAGAGGCGTGCCGCGCATCACATAGATGTAAGTCTCCGCCAGCTTGCGGAAGATGGTGACCTTGGAAATACGAACCAACGCGAGCAGCACGCCGATGGGCAGCGCCAGGACGATGGTGATCAAAAAAATCTGCGCCGAAATGCCGAGGCCGGCAAACATATTCGGCAGGATGCGAAGAATGTAATCCATAAAAAACTCCTTCATCAATGCAAAGATATCAAGGTAATCATACACTGATTTTATTATTTTAGCAAGATAGAGAAATGAAAGATAGGTTCAAGGTTCAAGTATTTAGGTTCAAGGGGAGGCGCGGCGCACAAATCAGGAAGCGCCGCAAGTTTGAAAAGTCGGCGCATGTACTTGCTTCTTCATAGCTAGGACGAAACAGGTATGCGCGCTCCATATTTCCAAACTTGCGCCGCTATATAATTTGATGCGGCGCACCTCCACTCCTCACTCCTCACTCCTCACTTTTCACTTTTTTGGATCATCACCCGCCCTACGGGCACCCTCTTTAGAGAAGAGGACTTGATAAGAAAGTCTTCGCCATCTTAGACCGCGCGTTCCCCCTTGCCCCTCGAACCTTGAACCTCGAACCTTCTATAAAAAATGCACCCCGCCCGGCGATGCCTTGCGGAGTGCAAAGGGTAACTATGATTTCAAATTATTTCAGCACAACGTCTTTGCCGAACCATTTTTCGGAAATCTTTTTCGCTTCGCCGTTGGCTACGACTTTCGCGATGCCGTCATTCAGGAGATCAACCAATGCCTGGTTGTCTTTCTTGATGCCGATGGAGAAGGTGTCTTTGGAAACTACGCCTTCCAGTTCGCGGAAGGTGCCCGGCTTCTTGGTCATGTAGTATTCGATGAGGACCGAGTCAGCGAGGACCGCATCGGTGCGGCCGGATTCCAGATCCATGAAGCAAGCGGTGAGGTCCGGGTATGCTTTCACTTCAGCGAAAGATTTTTTGAAATTCTCATCGCGGTTGAGAGCAGTCTCAGCGGTGGAAGCTTCCTGGATGGAAATCTTTTTGCCCTTCAGGTCTTCCGGGGTTTTTACAGCGCTGTCGTTCAGGACCGCATAGACCTGGATGTTATCCATGTACGGCTTGGTGAAGGCCAGCTTCTTTGTTCTTTCCGGAGTCATGGTGAAGCCATTCCAGATGCAATCGATGCGGCCGGAATTCAGTTCCGTTTCTTTGGAAGCCCAGTCGATCGGTTTGAATTCGATGGGCACGCCGATTTCTTTGGAAACCGCTTCTGCCATATCGATATCGAAGCCTACGATCTTGCCGCTGTCATCACGGAAGCCCATGGGAGCAAAGGTGTCGTCCATGCCGGCTACGATCTTTGCCGGCTTTGCGGCTGCGCTAGCGGCTGCGCTGGAAGCTGCGGGCTTCTGATCTCCGCCGCCGCAACCTGCTAAGAATCCAATAGCTCCGACTGCCAAAGCCCCTGCGAGTAATACTTTTTTCAAATTCATTTTCATCTCTCCTATTCCCTATACCTTTATTTCTTTATTTCGTTAAAGAATTGCTATGGCTATATACTACACGCTGCTTTTACTTTTGTCAAGTAAAGAAATAAAATATTTCAAGGGGTATGGGATATGGCGCGTTTGACTGCTTCGTCATAGCTAGGAGCTATGAGCTTGGAGCTTGGAGCTCGGCTGGAGTCAGTAAGCATGCTATATGGAGGAGACATAGAGCTTTGCGTCCGCGCAACTGCTTCGTGAATTGACTGCTAAACATGCTTACTGACGCTATCAGAGCTCCAAGCTCCAAGCTGAAAGCTCCTAGCTATGACGAAGCAGGTACGAGGACCCTTATCCCTTATCCCTTATCCCTCACCGCCATAACCGCCCGATTGCCGTTCCTCCGATTCCAGGCGAGGACGATGGGGGTGTCCAGGGCGGGATCCGAGAGGGGATGGAGGGAGAGATTGGGATTTTCCTTGGGCACGTCGAAGGAGGGGAGGATGGCGGCGCCCTTGCCGGCTTCTACGAGAAATAAAATTTCATCAATGGCTTCGACCTCCTGCATTTTCCTCGGGTGGAAGCCCCAGCGAGAGGAGAAGGTTTTCAGCATTTCCATGGCGCGGTCCGAGGATTTCGAGGAGAGGACGAAGAAGGTTTCCTCTTCCAGCTTGGAAAAATTTTTCTTCCCGCTGCGGCCGGTGGGAAGGACGAGGACGTTGGCGCTTCTGCCCCACTCCTTCGTCTCGATGCCGGGGATGGTGGAGAGTCCCAGGTCGCTGGTGAGAGCGGCGTCGATTTTCATGGTGTCCAGGGCGTAATAAATTTCATGGAAGCTCATGAAGCTGTAGTCCACGCGAATGTCCCGATGACTTTCCTCGAAGGCTTGGAGCCGCGGAAGGAAGAGCCGCGCCAGGCCCGTGCCCAGGATGGCCAGGCGAAGGCGCATTTCCTTTTCCTTCCCCGCTTCCCGCACGTCCGTGGTAAGGCGCTCTAAGGATTGCAGAAATCCATCGCTCTCTTGATAAAGCACCATCCCCGCCGGCGTGAGGCTCACGGTGTGGCGATTTCTGGAAAATAATTCCGTCCCCAATTCCTTTTCCAGCCGCGCAATCCGTTTGCTGAGAGACGACTGGGTGATGTAGAGCCGCTCGGCGGCTTTCGTGAAGCTCAGGCACGACGCCACAGTGCCAAAGGCCAGGATGTCTTCTTTGTCCATTTCTCCCTCCTTATTCCCAAAAGGAATCACCGGCCATGAAATTTGGCCATTTTTCATTTCTTTTTCTATTTATTATACTTTGGTTGTACGAAGAGGTTCAAGATTTTGAGATGAGGGACCCGAACGCATTTGACTGCTTCATCATAGCTAGGAGCTTGGAGCCTGGAGCTTAGAGCTTTATTGGCGTCCAGTAGACATACTGAAAGTAGCGCCTGCTTGCTCTTGGGAAACGCTGTTAAATACCTAAAGGCGCAAACGAAGCTCCAAGCTCCAAGCTCACAGCTCCTAGCTATGACGAAACCGGTAAGTAGCCCTTATCCCCATTTTGCAAAAGGAGAATACAATGAAACACACTTGGAAACCTTTCCTCATGGCCGGCCTTTTGGCCGCATCGCTTTCCGCTTGGAGCAGCGCGGGAGCGGAGACGGTCATCCCCAAAACTTTTGAAAACGGCGAGACCATCAATGTGTATTACCGCAAAGGTTTGCCACCGGAGGCGGCGCGGGCGAGAGCGGGGCAATTCAAGACCGAGACCATGGTCCTCAAGAAGGGCACCATCCGCCGCGAAGGAGCCCTGGCGCTCCCCTGCGATATTCTTTTCGAGAAGGATGTGCCTGTGACGCTCAGGGATGGCACGGTGATCTACGCCGACGTCTTCCGCCCGGTGGATGAGGAGCAGCACCCGGCCATCATGGCCTGGAGTCCCTACGGCAAGGAAATCGGCGGCCAGTGGCTCGACGATGTACCGGGCCGAAGCGGCGTGCCGCAGGGCGCGGTATCGGACCTGGAAAAATTCGAAGGCCCGGACCCGGCGTATTGGGTGGCCCACGGCTACGCCATCATCAATCCCGACAGCCGCGGCGCTTATGAGTCGGAAGGAAATCTGAATTATTGGGGCAGCGAAATGGCGAAGGACGGCGCGGACACCATCGAATGGATTGCCGCCCAGCCTTGGTCAAATGGCAAGGTAGGCATGTCAGGCAACTCCTACCTCACTGTGTCCCAGTGGTTCATCGCCGCTGAGAAGCCGGAGCACCTCACCGCCATCGCGCCATGGGAGGGCTTCTCCGATCATTTCCGCGAGACCGCCAACCGCGGCGGCATCCCGAATCCTGTATTTCCCGAAGTGATTTTCGAAAGCCTCGCCAGCCGCCATCTTTTGGAGGACCAGCCCCGTATGGTGGTGGAGTATCCTTTCATGAACGCCTACTGGGAAGACAAGAAGGCGAAGCTCGAGCATATTTCCATCCCCGCCTACGTGGTGGCCAGCTACACCAATGACGTGCACACCCACGGCACCTTCGAGGGCTACCAGAAGATCGCGAGCTCGGAGAAGTGGCTTCGCGTCCACGACACCAATGAATGGTTCGACTACTACGACCCGGCCCACGTGGAGGACCTTCGGAAATTCTTCGACCACTACCTGAAGGGCGAGGACAATGGCTGGGAGAAAACGCCACCCATCCGCCTCTCGGTCCTCGACCCGGGTCATGAGGATATCGTGGACCGGCTGGAGAAGACCTGGCCCCTGGAAGGGACGATTTACAAAAAGCTCTACCTCCAGGACACCGGCACCTTGGGCTCGCCGCTGCCGGAAGAGCAAATGATTTCCTACGATGCCGCACTCCCCCACGGCACCTCCTTCCGCGTGAAGTTTGACGAGGACACGGAGCTCACGGGCTACATGAAGCTCCACATGTACGTGGAGGCCGAAGGCTCCGATGACATGGATCTCGCCGTGTCGGTGCAGAAGCTGGACAAGGAAGGAAATCCGATCCCTGACCGCATGACCGGCCGCCCCATCTGCGCCTACGGATACCTTCGCGTTTCTCAAAGAGCCTTGGACGAGGAGAAATCCAAATCCTACGACCCGGTGCTCAAGAATGAAAGCGAAGAAAAATTATCCGCCGGCGAAATCGTCCCGGTGGACATCGCCATCTGGCCCATGGGTATGAAATACCACAAAGGCGAAAGCCTCCTCCTCACCGTGGCGCCCTACATGGCCCCCGATGCCTCCATCGTCCCGCCCTTCGGCTCTGCGAAGATCACCGTCCCCAAAGACGGCTTCACCTACGAGCCAGGCACCCATCCCGAAATGATCACCCTGGGCGGAAACGAAACCGAAACCGGCGCCCCCGAGGACAAAGTCACCCCGCCCGCCAGCCGCAATCACGGCACCCACAAAATCCACCTGGGCGGCCAATACGACAGCTACCTCCAGGTGCCCTTTGTAAAACGGTAAACAATGCACAACAGAAAAGCACGCTCGGATAAGGGCGTGCTTTTTGCGTGGGAGATTTCGTAGTCGGTAGTCGGTAGTCGGTAGTCGGGACGCATTTACCTGCTTCGACATAGCTAGGAGCTTGGAGCTTCTTTGGCGTCAGTAAGCATGCTAGACGGGGAATCCAACGAGCACGCACCTCTCTTATGCATACCGCAGTTAAATGCCTAAAGACGCAAACCGAGCTCCAAGCTCCTAGCTAAAAGCTCCTAGCTATGTTGAAGCAGGTAAACGCGCTTTGCCTCACGAATCTACCACCGAGCATGCCTACTGACTCCAGCCGAGCTCCAAGCTGAAAGCTCCTAGCTATGTTGAAGCAGGTACGCGAGCCATATCCCTTGTCCCTCCCCCCTCGTCCTATGCTATAATATCCATGGAAAGATGAGGTGTTACTATGACCAATCCTATGACATTTAATATTTCTATCGGCCGCGAGAAACCTCATTCCGGCACACAAAGCGTCTGCCCTTTCTGCCACCCTGAAAATCTCACAAACATTCTTGACCAAAGAGGAGATATCATTTGGCTCATGAATAAGTATCCGGTCTTCGAGAAGACAGTGCCCACGGTGATCGTGGAGACAAGCGACCACGACGGCGAGCTCTCTACCTATAAACCGGAGAAGCTTCATGAGGTCATTTCCTTTGGCATGGAGAAATGGCAGGAAATGGAAAGCGATAAGCGCTTCCGCTCTGTGATTTATTTCCGGAATTTCGGCCCCACCTCCGGCGGCTCCCAGAGGCATCCCCACTCGCAGATCATCGGCCTCGAGGAGTACGACTACCGAGACAATTTGCAGTATGAAAATTTCATGGGCCCCCTGGTCCACGAGGATGGCGACTGCTACGCCTCCCTGGCGGACTATCCCCTAAGCGGCGTGGGCGAGCTCAATGTGACGATGAAGCGCGACGGCAGCCCCGAAGGCTTTGCCGATGCCATCCAGACCCTGGCCCGCTACGTGCTCACCGACTTCCCCATCCGCTGCAGCAGCTATAATATTTTCTTCTACCACTTGAAACAGCTTCACGCCAAGATCTTCCCCCGCTTCACCGCCAGCCCCCTCTACATGGGCTACCGCATCACCAACGTGATGGACGAGACCAGCAAGAAGAGGATCATAGACACGCTGCGGTCGGGGGCGTACTTCGGATGAGTAGAAATAGGCTGAAGCCCGTTTGCCTGCTTCGTCATAGCTAGGAGCTTGGAGCCTGGAGCTTGAAGCTCTGTTCGCGTCTTTAGGCATTTAACTGCGTTGTGCAAAAGAGCAGGTAAGCACATGCTCCCAGACTCCACTGCTCAGCATGCCTACTGGACGCTATAGAAGCTCCAAGCTCCAAGCTCACAGCTCATAGCTATGACGATGCAGGTACGCGGACCTTATCCCGCTACCATTTTCACAAAGGACTATACGATTTCATGAAACTCTACGCTTTCAGCGATTTCCATCTCTCCGGGGATCCGCCTACGAAACCTATGGATATATTCGGAGAGAATTGGAAGAACCATCGCGAAAAAATAATCAACGCCTGGAAGGAAACCATCCGCGCAGACGATGCGGTCATCATGGCCGGCGACCTCTCCTGGGCCATGAGCATGGAGAGCGCCATCCAGGACCTCACCATGCTTGGCACCCTTCCGGGGCGGAAAATCATCGTCCGTGGGAATCACGACTTCTGGTGGTCCACAGTCACCAAGATGACGAATATGACCCACGGCGCCTTTGAATTCATTCACAATTCCGCCATCCAGGTGGGTAACGTGGCCCTCGCCGGCACCCGGGGCTGGATTTCTGAGACCTCCCGCCAATTTACCGAGACCGATCGCGCCATCATCCTTCGCGAGGAAGGCCGCATGGAGCGGTCCCTGGAGCTGGCGCAGAAGATGAATGTGGATAAGATCATCGCCATCCTCCACTACCCGCCCTTTGACGAAGCCAGAAATCCATCTCACATGATGGACATCATCAAAGCCCACGGCGCGGACCTCTGCGTCTACGGCCACATCCACGGCGCGCCGAATTTCACAAACCTTCCCACCGAGCTCGAAGGCATCCCCCTGCAGCTCACCAGCTCCGACTACTTGGGCTTCAAGCCCCATTTCATCTGCGACCTGGAGGCGCCCCATGCATAAGCTCACCGAAAGCAAGCTCCTCGCCGGCTACATCTATGGCGACCCCCACATGCAGGAATACATCTACCTTCCCGGCAGCGAGGTGGACAGCGACGCCCCCATCCTGGTCTACGAAGATGGAAATACAAAGACCGACGTCGCCATGGAAGAAGCCCTCGCCCTCGTGGAGAAACGAAGCCTCAAGCCGTGCAGCCACCCTTTCTATGGGAGAAATACGATGGGAGACTGAGCAGGAATGTGGCTAGAGGTTTAGTAATCAGTGGTCAGTGATCAGTGATCGGGGCGCGTCTTTCCGCAATGTAACCTCCTTCCTTTGGAGAGGCCACTGAAAAAGTCCTGTTTCGATGTATGGCCCTTATTTTTATGCAGGAAATCGCGTGATGAGAGGCGCTCAAGCCCGATTCTTTCGCGCGCATTTTGCATAAAAATTACCCCTATGCACGAGGAGGGGACTTTTTCAGCGGCCTATCCCTTGGAAGGAGGGGGACCGCTTGCGGTGGAGGTTGGCCTACGAGAAATGTATCAGAACGCGATTACCCATCAAAAAGCCGACAGACAAATTTGTCTGTCGGCTTTTTTAGTTTCCTGTACGAATATATCTTGTGCCTCGGCCGGTTCCGACTTTTCGGATTTGTCCAAGTCCCACCATTTTCCCAAGCACCGACTCTACCGTCGCCGCGCTCACGTCGGGCAAGATTTTGCAGATGTCCGACTTGGAAATCGGCGTCAGCGCATTGAGCACCGTGGCCTCTACGCGGGCCTGCTTGGTGACCTTGCGGCTTCCCACGACAGCAAATCGCTTGTCCAATTCCTTATAGCATCCGTAGAGCGTAGTCAAAAATTCCATGATGAAGGCAGAGTAATCATTCTGATTCTCATGCCATCCCGCAGAAGATCGCTTCAGCGCGTCATAATAATTTCCCTTCCGCTCATTGATTTGCTCCTCGAAGGAAATATATTTCCCTGCATCAAAGCCATTCTTATATAAAAGAAGAAGCGAAAGCAATCTCGACAGCCTTCCATTTCCATCGCGGAAGGGATGGATACAAAGGAAATCTAAAATCAGGCAAGGAATGAGAAGCAGCTGATTCACCTGGGGATCGTCTCTCGCCACTTGATAAGCCAGCACCAGCTGCTCCATCGCATCCGGCGTCTCTGCGGCCGGCGTAGGATGGAAGCGCACGCTCCGATGGCCATAGCGATCCTCTTCAATGATATCGTTATTGAATGGCTTGTACTTCCCGGCAAAGGAATAGCCGGCGATATTCATCAGGATGCCATGAAGGCGAAGGATATCGACCTGATTGAAATCCATGTCCCCATAGCCTCGATGCACCTCCGCCAACGCATCACGGTAGCCCGCAATTTCCTGCTCGCTATGATTGAGCGGCGCACTGCTGCCATTGACGATCTCTTGGATACGCGCGTCGGTAGTCACGATGCCCTCGATGGCATTGGAGCTCTTGACCGACTGCACCTTCGCCACCGCCGCCAGCTCCGTGAAAATATCTGTAAACTGTTCCTTCCGACTCCAAGACAGCGCCCGCAGAGTATAAATATCAGTGGTGATATTCAAAAGTCCCGCTGGAAGAAGACCGTTATTTAGAAATGAATAATCAAATCGATGCATCCCTTCCACTCCTTTCTGCCTAAAATTTTATCATTTTTTAGGCAGAAAGCCAAATCTTTCTGCCTAAAAAGTGAGTGGTTTTTAGGCAGAAAGAAATTTTTATCTGCACAAAAAGCATGTGGCTTTTGTGCAGAAAGGATGTTCTTGGCTTAGTAGTCGGTGGTCGGTAGTCGGGACGCGTCTTCCGCTATCTAGCCCCCTTCCTCCGGAAGGGGGAGGGCCCGAAGGGCGGGGGTTGGTCGAGGAAGCAGGTACGCGGGTGGAACATCACCCGCCCTACGGGCACCCTCTTCAGAGAAGAGGGCTTGGCGGTAGCCAACCTCCACCGCAAGCGGTCCCCCTCCTTCCAGAGGAAGGAGGTCACGCTGAGGAAAGACGCGTCCCGATTACCGACCACCGACCACCGACCACAAAAAGACTCCAAGAAGCAATCGCTTCTTGGAGTCTTTTTCATTTACATTTCTTTTCCCTGCAAGCCTTCAGCATGGCCACGGCTTTCTTCACGGTGTCCATGTCAATGGGCTTGGAGACGTGGGCGTTCATGCCGCTCTGGAGGGATTTCTGGATATCCTCGGCGAAGGCGTTTGCGGTCATGGCGATGATGGGGATGTCCTTCGCTTCCTTATGGCTGGAGGCGCGGATGGCGCGGGTAGCTTCGTAGCCATTCATGACGGGCATCTGCACGTCCATGAGGATCATGTCGAAGGCGCCCGGCGCGGAGGCTTCGAAGAGGTCCACTGCCTTCTTCCCGTTCTCGGCGATGACGCAGGAGGCACCATTCATGTCTAGGAGCTCGGTCAGGATTTCCGCATTGAGCTCATTGTCCTCGGCGCAGAGGAAGTGCATGCCTTGCAGCACATCCTCGCTGACTTCCACAGTTTCTGCGGCGCTTGCTATTTCCTTGACCACCTTCAGGTCCAGGATGATTTCGAAGGTGCTGCCCTTGCCCATCGCACTATCCACATGGATGGTGCCGCCCATGAGCTCTACCAGATTTTTCGTGATGGCCATGCCGAGGCCCGTGCCCTGGATGCCCTCCACTCGCTCATCATCTCTGGCGAAGGCGTCGAAGAGATGGGCCAGGAAATCTTGGCTCATGCCGATGCCATTATCGGAGACAAGGAAACGGAAGCGGCCGTAGTGGACCGGGTGGCTCCGTAGGCTATGGATGGCGAAATCAATGCGCCCACCCTCGGCGGTATATTTCACCGCGTTGGATACCACATTGTTCAAGACCTGCAGCACCCTAGAGAGGTCGCCTTCGAAGTGCTTCTCGCCCATGGGATCCATGGAGACCGTGAAGGTCTGCTTCTTCTGCTCTGCCAAAGGGCGGAAGACGGTCTCCACTTGGCTTGCGATTTCTTCGATGGTGAAGGTGGAGAGGTGGAGCACGGTCTTGCCGCTTTCGATTTTGCTCATGTCCAGGATGTCATTGATGATACCAAGGAGCTGCTTCCCGGAGGTGGAAATTTTGTCGCTGTAGGCGAGGACCTTTTCCTTCTCACCGGCATCATGCCGGAGGAGCTCCGCCATGCCGATGATGGCATTCATAGGCGTACGGATGTCGTGGCTCATGTTCGAAAGGAAACGGCTCTTCGCTTCGTTCGCCGCGTGAGCCGAAGCCAGGGAGGATTCCAGGAGGCTTCGCTGCTCCTCTTCCTCTGCCTTCTGTTCGTCTACGATGGTAGTCAGGTACACGACCCGCACATGATCCGTCGTATCATCAGGGATGCGCACCGCCCGGGCCGAAAGCCAATGGGTATTTCCATCGCTGAAGGTGAATTTATACTCCAGCCACACCATGCGCTTGCCGCTTTCCAGCTGGCGAAGCACCGCCTCCCCAGTCATCAAATTCGCATAGGCTTCCCGGTGCTCCTTGGCAATCCGCTCGTAAGCCCACCAATACAAATCGCTGGCTTTGGTGCCGATTTCATGGTTCTCCTGGATTTTCCCATTCATCCAAATGAAATCGATGCGATCCGCCGTAAGGTCGAGGGAAGCGATGAAGGGATAGGTCTCGCTTACTGCAGTCAAAAGGATCTGCTTCTCCATTTGCCGCTCCGCTTCCTTCTCCCGCTCCAAGGATTTCCGCTCGGTGATGTCGTGGTAATTGACGATGAGCGTATCCCGGCCCTCGCTGTCCTTGTGGAGCTCGATACCACCGGCGAGGTACATATATTTCCCCGTAGGGCCATAGCCTTCGCACTCAAACTTCCGGCTTTCCCTACTCTTGATGACCGTCTCCACCAGCTTCGTCAGCGGCCGGCCATCGATGGCATCAAAGACATGTCGGAAGATTTCCCCTTCCACCGACATATCCAAAGGAACGCCCAGGATTTTCCGCCCCGCCGGATTCATTTTGCGGATGCAGTAGGGCGCCGTCATATCCAGGAGGGCGATGCCTTCGGTGACATGATTGAAAATATGAGCGCTGTAATTTTTCTGGTCCTGCACCGCCTGATTCGAACGCCGCCGATGCCGCAGCGTCATCAGCAAAAGGCCCAGGAGGGACAGGGAAATCAGACTCGAAAGGAGCATGGTGGCCGAGAGGATGCGATTCGACTCCTCCTGCAGCACCGCCATGGGCACCACGCTCACCAGGTACCAGCTGCTGCTCTCATCCAGTGGCATGTAGCCGAACCACACCGGCCGGCCCTCCAGGTTCACCACCGAGCTGCCGCCGCGGCTGAGCGCCATGGCATCCTTGAAGGCCTCTAGTCCCCCGGGATGTTCCGAGGAGTCGGTGAGATGTGGAAATAGATTTCCTTTAGAGAGATGCTTCCCTGCGTGATCCTCATGGAAAAGGATGTCCCCCTTCTGATTGATCACATAAGCATAGCCCCGGCCATCATAAAAGGAGAGCGCGAAATTCCGAAGCACCATGTCGATGGGAAATTCCCGCAGGAGATAGCCCCGGCTGCCGTCCCGGAGCCGGAAGGGAACGTACATGTCAAAGACATGGATCCCCGTGGCTGGATTGATGTGAGGATCGATGAGCCCGCAGGTGGCCCGGTCCGACAAGGAGTGGAACGCCTTCTCATCCCACACCGACTGGTCAGGAAATAGGGTGCCGTCCTTCATGTAAACCCGCATGTACCAGCGGGTCTCTCCCAAGGAAGCCGCATAGCGTCGGAGCTCGTCTACATTCTCCATATTTTCCACCCGCGCCTTCACGCGGTTCAGCGATGTCTCGCTATCATCCAGGTGCACCCGAAGGACATTCCTCCCTTGCTCCGTGGCTTCATCGATGCTCCCCATGGCCTGACGCCAAAGCTCCTCCCGCACCACGTGCTGGAAGCCGTAACCCACCCCGCCCAAGAGCAGAATGACGACGAGATACAGCGCCAGCAGGCGCCACTTGGATCGATCCATGGTTCACACTCCTTTCATAAAGGGTTCAAGGTTCAGGGTTCAAGGTCAGCGCGCATACCTGCCCCCTCATAGCTAGGAGCCTGGAG
>CAVKMC010000005.1:11148-20090 GCA_963657285.1 Agathobacter sp. | reverse complement strand
TTAAGAAGGCGGCAGAAGCAGGCTATTGGCGGGCGATATATAACCTGGCATACGCCTATGAGGGCGATAGAAATATTCGCAAGGATTTAGATAAGGCCATAGAGTGGTATTGGGTTTTAGTGCAAATGCACGGAGACCATGTAACGGATGCGTTAGAAGGAATTGCTTTTGTATATCATATACAAAGGAAATATAATGAGAAATTCCAGTTTGGCTCCAAGCTGGCTGCTGAGGGATGCGATTGGGGCATGTTTTATGTGGCTGAAGGATATGCGGAGGGGAAAGGCGTCAACAAGAACCTGGAGAAGGCTGTAGAATGGTTTCAGAAAGCCTATGATTGCCATGGGGACGCTGCGGGATATGCTGCACTCCGTCTGGGACACATATATTACCACAGACAGGAGGATATGGAAAAAGCCTTTGCTTGGTATAGTCGGTGTGCGGAAGAAGGATTGGGTTGGGGAATGTGTTATGTTGGAAATTGCTATCGCGATGGAGTGGGAGTAGATCAAGATCTGAAAAGGGCAATGGAGTGGTACCGGCGGGCTTATGAGCTTCATTCGGTAGGCGCAGGAGAGGCGGCTAACCAGATCGGGCTATTTTACTCTTCGGAGGAGAATGACCAAGAGGCCTTTGTGTGGTATAGCAAAGGCGCAGAAGAAGGCGATGAATGGGCTATGTACAATTTAGCTGAAATGTATCGAGAAGGAGAGGTCGTGAATGAAGATCACGATACAGCCATGAAATGGTACAAAAAGGCCTATGCGCTTCATGGGGAAGCGGCCGGCGATGCGGCGAACAAGATTGGGCGGATTTACTATTTAGAAGGAAATGATAATGAAGCCCTTCGATGGAATTCTAAAGGCGCTGAAGAGGGCTCTGAGGAGGCTATGTACGACCTAGCCGGTTTGTGGCTGAGCGAAAATCAAGAGGAAGCCATGAAATGGTATGAAAAGGTATATGACCTTCATGGAGAAAGGGCCGGCGAGGCAGCCAATTATATCGGCATCCTATATGGTGATTATAAAGAGAATCCGAAAGCCGCATTTACCTGGTTCCTTCGGGGCGCAGAGGAAGGCTTTGATTGCGCCATGGCCAATTTAGGAAATCTCTATCAATACGGGAAGGGCGTCGAGAAGGATGAGGACAAAGCCATAGACTGGTACGAAAAGGCCTACGAGCTGCATGCAGGGGATGCCGGATATGCTGCCGCTCAGATCTCTGAAATTTACGAGGATCAGGGAAATACGGAAAAGAAATTGGAGTGGGAAGAGAAAAGCGCCGAGGAAGGCTTTGCCGGAGCGATGATTCGTATGGGGCTGCGGTATGATGGGGAGAATGCATCCGTGGCAGAGCGAGAGAAGGCAATAGAGTGGTACCGTAAAGCCTATGAGGTACAAGGCGAGGCCGCCGAATCTGCAGCGTTATTTCTGGCGATGGCATATGACAAAGAAGAACAGGTGGATCAGGCCGTGGAATGGTATCAGAGAGTGATCGATTTCCATGGGGAAAATGAGAAGTGGGCCAAAGAAATGATGGCAGAGTGTTTGAAGAGACGCTGATTGAATCAAAGAATGATTTCAGATAATGATTTAATCAGTGTTTCCCTAAAGAAAACTGGATTTTGACAAGATAAAATGGGGCTGAGTGTTTCCTTAAACATTCAGCCCCATTTTTATTTCATCCTTCCAAATTATTTTTCATACCCATCTCTTGTCCAACCTCCTGCATATACTAAAAGAGAAGCTGGTCCTTGGATAGCGGAAATATATTTTATTAAGTACGGAGGTATATAATGGAGGAAATACTCCATGAAGGTCATGGGATGGTCGAGGTGGTGTAGGTGAAAAAGCAGTGGATGGCCAATGGCATATTGGCCGGGTCGGTGTGTGTGTCCTTGCTGGCGGCGCCGTTTCAGGCGGAGAGCGCAGGCGTGGCAGGGCTTTTCCATATGTCCTTTGCGGCGGCGGTAGGCGGGTTTGCGGATTGGTTCGGCGTGACGTCTTTGTTTCGCAGGCCCTTCGGGATTTCCTGGCGGACGGACTTGATCGCGCGGAACCGGGAGATGATCGTCGCCATGGCGAAGGATATGGTGGTGAATGAGCTATTGACGAAAGGGCGGCTGTCGGGGATTCTCCGGCGGCATGTGCCTTCGGCGGTGATGGCCCATTGGCTCACGGAGCATCGGGAGGTGACGGAGAAGCTGGCGGCTGAGATGATCCGCATGGTGCTCTCCGTATTTCCAGAGGAGTCTCTATGGAGGATGTCCACGGAGGAAATCGAGCGGCGGACGGCGGAAATCGACTGGGCGGGGCATCTGGCGAAGGTGATGGTGGCTTTCCGAAGCTATCCGAAGAAGGAGCTTTTGACCGAGGCTTTGGCGGCCGAGGTGAAGACCTTCCTGCAGTCTGAGGTGACGCAGGAGGAAATACGGAAGGTCTATCTGCTGGCTTGGCGCAAGTACAATGACAAGGGATGGTTCCATTCGTTTTTCCGAAATGCAGTGGAGGATCGGGACGAGGCGCTGGTGCGAAGGGTGCAGGAGAAGATCCTGTCCTTGGCAGAGCTTTTGACGGATCCGGAGAGCGAGCTTCGGCAAAGGATGGGCGAGGCCTATGATGAGGCGGCCCGACAGCTGGAGACGAATGAGGTCTGGAAACGGCGGGTCAATGGATATGTGCAGCAGCTGATCGGCCGCATGCTGGCCGGTAAGGGGCGGGCGTGGTTTCTCTCTGTGTGGCAGGAAAAGAGGGAGCCTCTCTCTCGTCACCTGGTGGAAGCGCTTCTCTCTCTTGCGGAGGCGCAGCTTTCTTCTCCTGAGAAGCGGCGGGCCTTCGATGCCTTTCTTTTGAGAGAGGCGCGGCCGCATATCGGGTGGATGCATCGAATGGTGGCGGTGATGGTGGAGAAGGCGCTGTCCGGCTATGACGGCCGGACCATGGCGGCCCTGGCGGAGCGGTCGGTCTCCGAGGATGTGGCGGCGATCCGCATCAATGGTTCCTTGTGGGGCGCGCTCCTGGGCATTGGATTTTTCATCCTGTCGCAGATTTTCTAAATGGGAGGGCCTATGAAACGATATAAAAGGGCCAATGGGATTTTGGCTTTTTCCTTAGTATTCTTCCTGGGAGCTCTCGGGATGAAGCAGGGAAATCTTTGGCCGGAGGATGCTTGGGGCGAATGGGTGTATTTCATCGCCCAGTCCTGCTTTATTGGCTGCGTGGCGGACTTCATCGCCGTAGAGGCGCTTTTCCGGAAGCCCCTTCGGTTTCCCATAAAGCCGCTGATCCCCGCCAATCGGGCGCGAATCATCCAAAAGGTGGGCGAGATGAATCATAGCCTTTTGAATCGGGAAAATTTGCTGGCGAAGGTTTCTACTTTTTCCATCACCGATGCGGCGCTTCCCTGGCTGAAGAGGCACAGAGATTCTATTTCTCAAAGGCTGGCTGTAAGCGGCGCGGCTTATGCGGCGGAATTTTTGGATCGCCATAGAGCGGATATAGCGACCTGGGGACGGAGTGAGTCGCGGAAATGGATTCCCGTTTTTATTTCCTTCCTGCGGGAGCGGCTGCAGCAGGAGATGAACCGAGAGGAGTGGCTCGTCCGCCTCTTAGAGGAGGGGAAGCGGAAGGCAGCGGACCCAACGCTTTGCCGCCATCTGGCTGCCCAGCTGAAAAGGGCGGGGGACCGGGAGGAAAAAGGCTTCCTTGGATCTATCGGCTATCGCTTGGGAAAATGGTTCGGTGCCGTGGACTATGATGCGCTGGCTGAGGCGGCGCTGGAGGCATTGGCCGAGGAGCTGGAGGCTTGGAAGCGGAAGGATCATCCCTTCCATCAGGAGCTCCTGGCGCAGTGGGATCTCTTGGTGGAACGCTTCCTGCAGGAGCCGGCCACCTTGGAGGCGCTGCAGGAATTCGGCAAGGGACTCTTCGAGTCGTTTCCATTGGAAAAGCGGGTCGATGAAGGACTCACCGGCTTCCAAAAGCGCTGCGAAGGCGGCGCTCTGGCGGAAATGCTGCTGCCCTTCATCCGTCAGGGATTTTCCCGCGTAGAGGAAAGCCCGGCGCTTTGTCGGGAAATCGATACCATGGGGAGAGATTTGCTGTCGGAAATCCTCACCTATGAGCATGGCTTCCTGCATGACACCATGATGGAGGTGCTGGAAAGCCTCCGGGATGAGGAGCTGAATGAATTCATCGAGTCGAAGGTGGCCCACGAGCTGGAAGGCATCCGCATCAATGGCGCCATGGTGGGATTGGCCGCCGGGCTGGTTTTCTACGGCTTCCTCACGTGGGTCTGGGTCCCGCTGGTAGGAAGGGTATTATAGCAAACTAAAAGAGTCAGAAATTTATGATTTCTGACTCTTTTAGTTTGTGGATTGTTTCCCAAGGAGAGGGCTTAGCTGTGGAAGCAGGGAAAACTCGTCCCGACTACCGACTACCGACCACCGACTACACCGGTACTCTCGACAAAAACTTTTCCAGCTTTTTGGGGAGCCCCAGGTTTTTGGGCGGCGGGCAGGAGGGGTCCAGGGCCGGATGGGCGGAGATGATTTTTTCGAAGCAGGAGGAGGCTTCAAATTTTTCTTGGAGCTCGCCCAAGGCTTCTTCCAGGCGCTTGGTGTGGGTGAGGAGCATTTGATTTCTTTCGCGGGCGGTGGCGTCGCCTTGTTGCATGAGGCCGATGAAGCGGCTGATCACGTTCACCGGCATGTCGATATTTCTAAGAAACTGGATGGTGCGGATCTTGGGGATGTCGGTGTCGGTGAAGATGCGCATGCCGTTGGCGCTGCGGCGGACGAAGGTGAGGAGTCCCCGCTTGTCGTAGAAGCGAAGCGCTGTGGCGGGGATGCCGGTGATTTCCGTGATGTCCTTGATGGTATAAAAATGTTCAGCCATAGAAGCCTCCTTATGTATTTTGGCGGAGACGCTGCTCGGCGTCTCTGGTAATCATAAACATCATCATGTAGGAGCCGAATTCGGCAAGCTCCTCTGCTACTTCTCCGTGAAATAGAGGGAAGCCGGTGCGTTCGCCGACCCAGGCAAAGCCGATGAAGAGGAGAAGCAGGATTGAGGAGGTGATGGGGATCCGTGTGAGCGCGAGGGCTCGCCACACCTTGGCTCGATACAGGAGCGCGAGGAGGAGGACGATGAGGAGCGTCACCAGGGGATGGACCAGGGCGCCATAGAGTCCCATGTCGCTGTAGGAAATAAATCCGCCGTCTTCTGTGGGGAAGAAGGTGCGGCCCCAGCTGATTTCTCTCATGATGAGAAGGAAATAGTAAATGATACCGGCCTTCCATAGGGCATAGGGCCTCCCGCCCCAGTCTTGGAAGCAGTGGTCGTGTGCGGCGGCGCAGAAGATGAGCCCGCCGAAGAGCCAGAGCATTTGTAGATTCTCGATGACTCCATTCTCTTCGCCAAAGGATTCCGGCAAGAGGGCGGCCAGGGGGAACATGAGGAGGAAATAAATCCATCCCGGGAGGAATGGTTTGTCTTTTCTAAACAATGGGTGTCTCCTTTGAAATGAAGTAGTCGGTATTCGGTAGTCGGTGGTCAGTACGTGCTCGGCTTTGAGCGAAAGGTTATTCGCTTACCGCTTTAGCTGAAAGTCATGGCTAACGGATAACGGTTATGGGAAGCCAACCTCCACCACTTCGTGGTTCTCCTCTTTCCGGAGGAAGGAGGTCAGAGAGTGGAGCATCACCTGCCCTACAGGCACCCTCTTCAGGGAAGAGGGTTATGCGCGCCAACCTCCACCGCAAAGCGGTCCCCCTCCTTCCAGAGGATAGGCCGCTGAAAAAGTCCCCTCCTCGTGCATAGGGGTAATTTTTATGCAAAATGCGCGCGAAAGAATCGGGCTTGAGCGCCTCTCATCACGCGATTTCCTGCATAAAAATAAGGGCCATACATCGAAACAGGACTTTTTCAGTGGCCTCTCCAGAGGAAGGAGGTTAGAGAGTGGAAAATGCGAACCGACCACCGACTACCGACCACCGACTACCGACCACCGACTACTAAATCGACCACTGACTACATATTTCCGTCTGTCTCATCCTTAATGATCATGACCGGGCAGGAGACGTGGTGGAGGACGTACTGGGAGACGGAGCCCATGACGATTTCGTGGAGGTTGCTGGCGCCGCGGCTGCCCATGAGGATCCAGTCGGGGCGGATTTCCTTGGCCGCCTGGGTGATGGTCTGGTGGGGGGAGCCGGCACGGAGCTGGGGATGGATGGTAATGGCCTTGGGCATGTGAGCGAGATATTGATCCAGCATTTCCTGGCCCTTGAGCCGTAGCACCTCGGGGATGTAGCCGCTCATGGAGACCCGGTCGAAGGAGGTCATTTTCTCATTGAGGTCCACCACGTGGAGCAGGGTGATGGCGGCGCCGGTGGCTTCGGCGATGGTGGTGGCCCAGCGGCAGGCGGAGATGGATTCCTTCGAGCCGTCTACAGGGACGAGGATTTGTTTCAGTTCTTTATGTTTCATCATTATTTCTCCCATTCAGCGTTAAATGCGGTGAGGGCGGCTTCTTTTTCCGAGAGCTGCTCTGCACTCTTATGGAATTTGTAATAGAGATAGGCGAGGATCAAGGCGAAGTAGAGGAAGAAGCCGCCCAGCACGTCGGGCATTTCCCACAGGTGGCTGCCGCGGATGATGATGTCGCGGACGAAATTGAATTCCCAGGTGAGCGGGAAGCAGTGGGCCAGGGCGATGACCCAGGAGGGGTAGAGGGACATGGGAAGTGACTGGCCGCCTAAGACGAATCCGGCGGGGATCAGGAAGACCATGCGGCTGCCGGCGACGCCCGGGTTCGCGGCGCCCCAGCCCAAGAGAAGGGACATAAGTCCCAGGGCCGGGAGGTATAAAAACTGGGTGAGAAAGAATTCCAATATGTTACCGCCAAAGACCATGTCGCCCCACACACGGAGCACCGCCATGCCCACGAAGAGAGCCACCAGGAGGCAGCCCATGTAGGGGAGGAGCCGGATGGCGAGGGTCATAGGATTTCCTGTGCGAAGGAGTCCTTCCCATTCGCCGGTTTCCCTAAGCCTTGGCACCATGCCGATGGTGGCTAAGGTGAAGAACATGGAGGAGAACATGAAGAGGAAGCCTTGCACGACGCCGTTGCTGGCAGAGCCTGCGGGGTTGAAGAGGATACGCTCGCTAAGGCTCATGCCCGAGGAGGCGCTGCTTGAGGAAATCGTAGCGTTTTCCATGGCCACCATAGAATTCACTGCGGAGCGGATATTCGCATCCAGGGAGGTATTACTGTTATCACAGAAGAGGCCGATGGAGGTTTCCTCGCCGGCGTAGTGTTTCTTTTCTAGCTCCTTGGGGAGTACGATGACGGCGTAATTTTTATCCTGCGCCAGGAATGTCTGCGGATCCTGGGCGGTATAGACCACAGCGGATACCCGCATATTGGCAGAGGAGTCGATGCGGTTCACCAGCTCCTGGCTGTAGCGGGAGTGGTCCAGGTCGATCACCGCCACCGGCACATCGCGGGCCACATTATTTCCCAGGATGACGGTGATGACGATGGTGACGAAGAGAGCCACGATGAGGCACACTTTTTCATAGGGCATGCCCATGCCGGAGAAAAGAAAGTTAATTTCACTTTTTAGAGAATTGATCATGATGTACCTCGATGGTCATGCCGGGGATCACATTGTCCACATGCTCCGTATAGATACGCACCTGGAAACTGGTGATGTCGGCGGAGCTTTTTTCACGAGACATTTTGAAATCTGCAAATCCATCAGCCCGGGCGATGAGGCGTACCGTGCCCGGCACCTTGAGAGCGCCGGCAATGGTGGTGCCTTCGACGCTGCTCCCTTCCTTCAGATTTCCTAAATCATCCTCCGGCACATAGATGTCGTAGTAGGTTCTTTCACTTTCCAGGAGAATCACCGGCGAATTGGGAGTGATCATTTCCCCTTCCTTGGCGATGACCTTCAGGATCTTGCCGGCCTCCGGCGCGCGGAGTACCAGACGGCCCTGGTCCACCTTGAGCTCCTTCAGCGCTACCTCCAGCTGCTTCTTCTGCTGCTTCAGGCTGGCGAGAGTGTTCTTCTGGTTCTTTACCTCTGCGCGCTGGTTCACGATGGTGGGGAGCACCAGGCTGTCTGTGTCGCCGGTGTCTACTGCGCCGCCTAAGAGTTGGTTCAGGCCATTGGCTGCGGAAATCGCATTCGCCCGAGCCACTTCCATATTATTTCTATAGGAGTCCAGTTCCTTGTGGGAAATCGCGCCTTCCTCAGCCAGCTTTTCCATACGCTTGAAATCGGAAAGCTTCGTCTCATAGGTGGAGTTCGCCGACTCGATGGCGGCCTTCTGCATATCGATCTGTCGGAAGGTCTGAATCTCTGCCGTATCCGCCTGGGCAAATCCGATGTCGATGCTCTCACTCTGGGCTGCGATCTGCGCATCCAGCTGCGCGATCTGTGCCTCCGTTTTTTCGATGGAAAGGTCGATGTCTGTGGAGTCGATCACCATCAGCACATCGCCCTTCTGCACGTGGTCGCCTTCCTTTACCGCCTCGCGGATGAGCCGGCCACTGACGGAGTCAAAGGACACCTTCACCTGCTCGGCAGTGAGGATGCCGTCCTTCCGGACCTTGGCCTGGGCCACCGGGTCGAAGCCCTGGTAGAGAAGCACCAGACCCGATAGGACGAGAAGGATGACGAAGGTAATAAAAACTTTTTGCGGGCGCGTTTTCACTGTCATAGGAAACTCCTTTGCACAAAACCTTCGATACCCATACCGTAGATTTCAACTAGAGAATGGAGAGAGTTTTGGGGGGCCGGCGAAGAAAAGGGGGAAACGCTTTTCTTCCATTGGGGGGGCGTACCGGCCAGCCCTGGGAAATTTCTTCGGTTGAAATCCACGGGATGGATATCGAAATGAAACTAATAGGATTAATTGCTAATGGTATTAGAT
>CAVKMC010000005.1:0-11138 GCA_963657285.1 Agathobacter sp. | reverse complement strand
AAATAGAATCCGCCGAAGCGGATGAAATGTGAGACGGGACAAGGGGTAAGGCGCGATTGACTGCTTCGCCATAGCTTGGAGCTAGGAGCTTGGAGCTAGGAGCTCGGATAGAGGCAGTAAGCATTTAAATTCTATTCAAGCAAGAGTAGGTGGATCCGGGGGGGATATTCCACTGCTTGGCATGTTTGCTGGACTCAAAAGAAATGTCTCATCCTTTGTTATGTTGATGTAGGAAATCGCTTGCCCTTGGTCTCCAATGCCAAGCATGCCTACTGGCTCCAAAGGAGCTCCAAGCTCCAAGCTCCAAGCTCCTAGCTATGAGGTTGCAGGTAAGTAGGCGATATTTTAATTTTTCTTAAGATGAGATGCTACCTTCGCTGTGAGCCGGAGGTACTCCTTCGCGTCCTCTTCTCCCAAAGCGGCGAGGAGGTCATCGCATTTCTTTTGGAGCTCTCCGATTTTGAGATCCGCCTGCTCGTGGCCGGCGGCGGTAGGATAGATGTAGACCTTCCGGCGGTCCTCGGTATCGTGGATGCGATGGATCCATTTCTTTTCTTCCAAGTGATTCAAGATGGTGGCGATCCGCGGCGTGGACAGAGAGAAGTGCCGCGCTAGCTCGGTGGGTGTGATTTTTCCTTTTTCGGAAATATGGCAGAGCACAGGGGTCTCCCCTTTCAGAAGCTCTTCGGCATCACGAATGGGGCCAAGAAAAATAATTTTCATGCTTTCGACTAGATTTCGTGCGGCTTCGTTGTCTTTCATATAATTCCTCCAAGAAATAATTAACATCATTAGATATTCCATATTATAAATCATCGGGCGGGAATGTCAAGGGGAAAATGTGAAGATAGTGGTCGGTGGTCGGGGCGCGTTTGGCTGAATTTAGTAGTTAGGAGCGAGGAGTTAGGAGTGGAGGTGCGCCGCATCAAATTGGAAAGCGGCGCGAGTTTTGAAATAGGGAAAGCGTTTGGCGCTCCTCATATCCGTTATCCGTTAACGGTTATACGGTTAACGGATAACCGTCGTGAGGAAGGAGGTCGCGTTGCGGAAGGCGCGCCTTATCCCCTATCCCTTATCCCATTCGCCGTGCTATAATAATATGATTCATTTCTCTCAAGAAAACTAGAGCAAAGGACGGCTTGGAATGGAAAAGAAATATTTCACAATCACCTATGGATGTCAGATGAATGAGTCCGATACAGAACGAATTAATGGGCAGCTGGAGGAGCTGGGCTATGAGCCGGCGGACCGGATGGAGGACGCAGATATTGTGATCATGAATACCTGCAGCATCCGTCAGAACGCAGAGGAAAAAGTGTACGGAAAAATTGGCGAGATCAAAAAGCTGAAGGAGAAGAATCCGAAGATGCTTCTTGGCATCGCCGGCTGCATGGCCCAGGAGAACAAGGGCAAGCTCATCGAGCGCATGCCCATCATCGACTTCGTCATCGGGCCTTATCACATCCACGACCTGAAGGAAATTATTTCCAAGGAAGACGCTCAGGGGGCTCACGTGGTGAAGACGGAACGGAATCCTCACAGCGTCAGCGACTACAGCGAGCTCAAAGCGGTGAGAAAGTCGAATGTCTTTGCCTGGGTGCCCATCATGCAGGGCTGCAACAAGTTCTGTACCTATTGCATCGTGCCCTACGTGCGCGGCCGTGAGCTGTCACGCACGGTGGAGGACATTTGCCGAGAAATCGAAGGCCTTGCCAAGGAAGGCTACAAGGAAATCACGCTTCTCGGCCAGAATGTGAACTCCTACGGCCTTGATTTCAGAAATGGCACCGACTTCGGCACGTTGATCCGCGCCATCGACAAGATCGACGGTATCGAGCGGGTGCGCTACATGACTTCTCATCCTAGAGATATGACGAGGGGCATGGTAGACGCCATGGCGGAGTCGCCGAAGGTGGTGCGCCACATGCATCTTCCCGTGCAGCACGGCTCTACGGAAATGCTGAAGCGCATGAACCGCGGCTACACCATCGAGCATTTCAAGGAATTGGTGGACTACGTCCGCGAAAAAATGCCGGACATCGTGCTGACCACGGACCTCATCACCGGCTTCCCCGGGGAGACAGAGGAAATGCACCGGGAAACCCTGGCGCTCCTCAAAGAAGTGAAATTCGACTCGGCTTATACCTTTATCTATTCCCCCAGAACCGGCACTCCCGCGGCTCGCATGCCGGACCAGATCGACGACGACACCAAGCACCGTCGGCTGCAGGAATTGATGGACGTGGAAAACGAAGTGAGCCTCGCCCTCAATAAGGCCATGGAAGGCAAAATTTATGAAATCATCGTCGAAGGCCCCTCGAAGCAGGACGACGTGTGGTACGGCCGCACCTCGGGAAATAAAATGATCCTCTTCCCCTACCAGGAAGGCGTCAAAGTAGGCGACACCCTCCAGGCACAGGTGGAAGTGGGACAGACGTGGGTGCTGAAGGGGAAATTGGTGTGAAAAAAGTTAGGAGTGAGGAGTTAGAAGTGAGGAGTGGAGGTGCGCCGCACAATTCATAAAGCGGCGCGAGTTTTGAATTAGAACCCGCGTACCTGCTTCCTCATTACCGTGAACCGTTTACCGTATAACCGTTAACCGGCTTATTTGGCGATAACAAAAAGTGGAGCGTTAAACGGTTATTACGGTGAACGGTCGTGCGAGAGCGGGTAGAAGCATTGACTTTCTAAAATAGCGGCGCTTCTTAATTTGTGCGCCGCACCACCACTCCTCACTCCTCCCTCCTAACTCCTCACTTGAGATCAAGCTTAATTCGCAGAATGTTGCTTTCCATTCATCATAAACAGAAAGGACTGATTTCATGGCAAAGACGCCTTTGATGGGGCAGTACAAGGAAGTGAAGGAGAAGTACCAGGACTGCCTTCTCTTTTACCGGCTCGGGGATTTCTACGAGCTTTTCTACGACGATGCAGTCACGGCGTCTCATGAATTGGAGCTGACCTTGACCGGGAAGGCCGCCGGCGCCGACGGGCGGGTGCCCATGTGCGGCATCCCCTTCCATGCCGCGGAGATTTATATTTACCGCCTCATCCAGAAGGGCTACAAGGTGGCCATCTGCGAACAGCTGGAGGACCCGAAGAAGGCGAAGGGATTGGTGAAGCGGGACGTGATCCGCGTCATCACGCCGGGCACTATCCTTTTTGAAAATTCCATCGCCGATAAGTCGAACAACTACTTGATTTATATTTCCGAAGAGGAAAAGGAAATCGATGCGGCCCTGGCGGACGTGTCTACCGGCGAATGTTTCTGGGGCATCTGGGATAAGAAAAAGGAGCGGGACGAATTCTTTGACTTGCTGTCGGTATACAATCCGGCGGAGGCGATCTGCCATGTGTCCGACGAATTTTATGAAAAGCTGACCCGCTTCTGCAGCGCCCGCATGGGAGCTTGCCTGCTGTCTCGCCGGGATGAGGAGGAGAATTTCCCGATTCCCTTGGCGGCGAAGGACCTAGAGAGCGAAAAGATGCAGAAGGTCTTCGGCGCCTTGTCGGCGTATCTGAAGGAGGTCATGAAGAGCGAGGTGGCGGAGTTCCACTCCATCATGCCCATCCGCGAGGACTACACCCTGACGCTGTCGGAGGAATGTCTGCGCAATCTGGAAATCACCAAGAACATGCGTGACGGCGGTCGCCGCGGCACGCTCTTGGAGCTTTTGGACTACACTCACACCGCCATGGGGGCGCGGCTTCTGCGCCGTTGGCTCGAGCGTCCCTTGACTGATGTGAACCGCATCATGCTTCGCCAGGATGGTATCGAGGAGCTGACCAGCCACGTGACCGAGCTCTCTCGCCTGGAGGAGATGCTGTCCCAGGTCTTTGACTTCGAGCGCATCCTTTCCCGCATCGAGACCAATTCCACGTCGCCGAAGGATCTGCTCTCCTTGAAGGCCACCCTGCGGATGATCCCGGAAATCAAAACGCTCTTATCCGGCGCAGGCTCGGTGGCTCTTAAGAAATTAAATGCCCAGCTGGCTCTTCACGGTCCGATTTTTGATCTCTTGGATCGTTCCATGAACGAGAATGGCACAGGAAATATCAAGGACGGCAAGTACATCCGTGAGGGCTTCTCGCCGGAGCTGGACGAGCTCCGCTCCCTTTCGGAAAATAGCCAGAAGTACATCGCTGACCTGGAAGAAAAGGAAAAGGAAAAGACAGGCATCAAGCTGAAAATCGGCTTTAATAATGTATTCGGCTATTATTTCGAGATTTCCAATGCGAATAAACTCCCTGTGCCGGCGTACTATATCCGTAAGCAGACCCTGGTCAATGCAGAGCGCTACATCACGCCGGAGCTGAAGGAATTTGAAACGAAGGCTCTCTCGGCCAAGGAAAAGACCCAGGAGCTGGAGCTTCGGATTTACCAGGCCGTGAAGGCAGAGATTCGACCGGAAATCCCGGATATGCAGAAGACCGCTCGCGCGTTGGCGGAAATCGACTGCCTCGCCAGCTTGGCCCGGGCGGCGCTGAAGGATCGCTATGTGCGCCCGGCCATCATGAGCCAGAAGGATGGCTATATTTCCATCAAGGATGGCCGCCATCCCATGGTAGAGCACGCGCTGAAGCGGGAAATGTTCGTGCCCAATGACACGGAGCTAAACCACCGGGACCAGGAAATTTTGGTCATTACCGGGCCGAACATGGCCGGCAAGTCCACCTACATGCGTCAGGTGGCGGTATTGACCATCATGGCTCAGACCGGCTCCTTCATCCCGGCGCGTAGCGCGGCCTTCTCGCCGGTGGATCGGATTTTCACCCGCGTAGGCGCCAGCGATGATATTTCTACGGGACAGAGTACCTTCATGGTGGAAATGCAGGAGGTGTCTCATATCCTTCGCAACGCCACGAAGAATAGCCTCATCATCCTGGATGAAATCGGCCGCGGCACCAGCACCTATGACGGTATGAGCATCGCGAAGGCGGTGGTGGAGTACATCGACAGCAAGATCCATGGCTTCACCCTCTTCGCTACCCACTATCACGAGCTGGCGGATATGGCGGACACCAGCAGTCATATCAAAAATTACACCGTCTCTGTCAAGGAGCGGGGCAAGGACATCACATTCCTTCGCCGCATCGTGCCGGGCTCGGCGGATCGCAGCTACGGCATCCACGTGGCAAGGTTGGCGGGACTTCCTGAACCGCTCTTGAAGCGGGCTGACGAGATCCTTCTGGGCCTCGAAGAGGAGGATGGGAAAGTAGTCAAGGCGTTGCCAAAGGCAGAGCCTTCCATGGGCGGCTTTGACCTTTTCTCGTCGCCTATCATCGATGAGCTGGCAGGCATCGACGTCATGAGCATGACCCCCATCGAAGCGATGGATATGCTATTTCGCCTCAGCAAAGAGGCCAAGGAGGGCCGGTAATGGGATTGATTCATGTATTGGATGAAGTGACGGCCAACCAGATCGCTGCCGGCGAGGTGGTGGAGCGTCCTGTCAATGCAGTGAAGGAAATGGTGGAGAACGCGGTGGACGCCGGCGCTACGGATATTGAGGTAGAAATCGCCGACGGCGGCATGACCTACATCCGCGTCACCGACAATGGCAGTGGCATGTCCATGGAGGACGCGAAGCTCTCCATCGTCCGCCACGCCACCAGCAAGATTTCCAGCGTGGAGAATATTTACCACATCGCCTCCTTAGGCTTCCGCGGAGAAGCGCTGGCCAGTATTTCTTCTGTCTCCCGCACCGCCATCACCACCCGCCGCCCTGACGACGTAGAAGGCACGGTGGTGGAGGTGGAAGGCGGCGAGGTGACGGAGGTGAAGCCCATCGGTGCGCCGTCGGGCACCACCATCGAGGTGCGTGACCTTTTCTATAATGTGCCGGCGAGAAAGAAATTTTTGAAATCCGAGCGCACCGAGTCCAGCCGCATCAATTCCATGATGGGGAAGCTGGCTCTGGCGAATCCGGATATTTCCTTCCGTCTCATCAATAATGGCAGAAGCGTCCTGGAGACGCCGGGAAATGGACGGCTCCTCGATGCGATTTCTGCTCTTTATGGCACCAAGGTGGCAGGCGAAATGCTGCCGGTATCGGGAGAAATCGAAGGGGCTGTGATGGAGGGGCTGATTTCTAAGCCGTCACTTTTGAAGAGCAGCCGCCAGTACCAGACCCTCATTATCAATCGCCGCGTCATCGAGAGCAGCGCCGTAGCGAAGGCGGTGGACAATGCGTACCACTCGCTGCTGCCGAAGAATGGCCAGCCTATCCTGGTGCTATCCTTCCAGGTGCCGCCGGAGAGCATCGACGTGAATGTGCATCCCCAGAAGCGGGAAATCAAATTTTCCGATGAGCAGTCGATTTTCCGTCTGGTGTACCATGGCGTACTGGAAACCTTGACCACCCAGTCGGAGGCGGACCAAATCGCCCGCGAAATCATCCGCGACCCGGGGCACCAAATCCTTCACGGCGGCGATATCAATCCGGCGGAGGTGACGGTGGCCGACAAATCCTCCTTGGGCCACGACATCGGCCTCACAGAAGAAGAGAAGCGGGGCGAAACGCCCAAGCCCACTGCCTGGGGCGAACCGGCAGCGGCGTACCATTGGGAAGAAAAGGAAAAGCCGCAGCTCTCTCTGTATCCCAAGGAGCGAAAGGAGGAGTCCTTCGCGCCGCGCGCATCGAAGGCGGAGCTCTTTGGGAAGGAGTCGGTTCTGGATAGCTATCGGAAGGAAGCGCATCGGGAGGTTTCTCAAGAGGCGCTCTTTGAAAATGTGAAGGCTGAGGAGCCCATCATCCCTTTGGGCCAGGTATCGGACTGCTTCATCCTGTGCAAGCGAGGCATGGATCTCTTCATCATCGACCAGCACGCCGCCCATGAACGGGTGCGCTATGACCGCTTGGCCGCTCGGGCCGAAGGCATCCCGGTGCAGGAAATATTGGTGCCCTATCTCATCCATGTGGACGCAGAGGATATGGATATCCTGGAAGAGCAGCGAAAAGAGCTGGAACGCTTGGGCATCACCTTCGAGCAGGCGGGCCCCGATGTGATCCGCATCACCGGAAGCCCGGAGGATTTGTCCCAGACCGAAATGGAACGGGTCATGAAGGACATCCTTCTGGCCTTCCATGAGCAGAATGTGCCGTCGCCGGAAACCATGCGCCATCGCATGATGGCCTACGCCGCTTGCCGCGGCGCGGTGAAGCGGGGCGACCCCTTGAACATTCGCCAGATGAAGGAGCTCATCACCGACCTCTTCCACACCACCCGCCCCTTCGTGTGTCCCCATGGCCGTCCCACCATCGTGAAATTCACCCCCGAAGAGCTGGGAAGGCTCTTCAAACGCCCATGAAGCTAGGCGTCACCACCATCCGGAAATGGAGCCGCGCTGCTGTAGAGGAAGCAAAGGCGAGGGCAGAGGCCCTGGGGCTTCCCTATGTGTCCCGCGGAGAGACCTTGGAGGACATGGCGAAAGCCAGCGGGCTCTCGGGATTTCTGATTTATGGAAAGAAGCTGCCCTACTATTGGCATGACGGCGAGGAGTACCGCTTCCACGTGGGCACCGCGGTGCTTCGAGTGGGGCAGATGGAAAAAGGAAATGGCGATCGCCTTTGCAGCCTGCTGCCAAAGGAAGGACCGCTCTCGGTTCTGGACTGCACCTTCGGGCAAGCAGGGGACTCCACCACTTTGTCCTGGTTTGTAGGAAATCGGGGCACTGTGACGGCGCTCGAAAAAAGCACGGCGCTCTACGAAGTCGGCCGCGCGGGGATTCTTTCTTATATTGATAAGAATCCCGCCATCACCGCCGCCGTCCGGCGGATCCATCTGGTGCATGCCGACTACGCAGAATTTCTAAGAAACGCTGAACCCAAAAGCTTTGACTTCATTTATTTCGATCCCATGTTCAAAAGTCCGGTGAAGCGAAAGGTGAATGACATGGAAGCCTTCCGCAGCGCTGCCGCCTACGACAGCTTATCGCAGGAGACCCTCGCCCTCGCCATGCGGGCCGCCCGCCAAAGGGTCATCGTGAAAGAGCGCCCCTTCTCGCCGCTCTTTAAGGAAGGACCTTGGACGAAGGTCTATGGGAAGAAGGGGCAGAGTACGGGGTATGGCGTGATTGAACTGGGGGGGCAGTGATTGGTGCATGCTTACCTGCTTCTTCATAGCAAGGAGCTTGGAGCTTGGGGCTTGGAGCTCGGCTTGAGTCAGTGGATGCGTTTGGCTTTCTCGTCATTTTCGTAAAGTGTGGAGCTTACAAGCTCATAGCTCATAGCTCCAAGCTATGGGGAAGCAGGTAAATGCGTCTTGACCACTGATTACTAAATCGTTTACCTAAGGAGTCCACTATGGCAAAAGAAAAACTCATCACCATCCTGGGGCCCACGGCTTCGGGGAAGACGGCCTTGGGCGTCGCGCTGGCGAAGGCGTTGGGGTCTGTCATCATTTCCGGCGATGCCTTTCAGGTGTACAAGCACATGGATATCGGCACGGCGAAAGTGACGAAGGAGGAAGCCGAGGGCGTTCCTCATTTCCTAGTGGACTGCCTAGAGCCTACAGAGCCATACTCGGCCGCCGATTTCCAAAAGAAAGCTGCTGAGATCATCCATGAGGAAAATGAAAAAGGCCGCGTCCCCATCGTGGTTGGGGGCACGGGCCTTTATATCCAGGCGCTCCTCGAGGGCTACGAATTTCTTCCCAAGGTAGAAGGGGAGAGCCGTAGCCGCTGGTACACACTCTTCGAAGAAAAGGGAAAGGAAGCTCTGATTTCCGCGCTCAAAGAAAAAGGAGAGACTGACATCCCCATCGATCCCCAGAGAATGATCCGGAAGCTGGAGCTTTTGGATGCCGGCGCCGTGGAAAAATCGGCAGGCAAATCCCATGAACTCATCTATGACGGACCGGTTTTGGGAATTGCTATGGACAGAGCCGTATTATATGATAAAATAAATAGACGAGTCCACCAAATGATGGAAGCAGGACTCTTAGAGGAAGTCAGGTCACTTTTAGAGGCGGGCGTTCCGGAAACATCACAGGCGCTGAAAGGAATCGGCTATAAAGAAATGATTCCGGTGGTGAAGGGCGACTCTTCCATAGAAGAAGCGGAAGCGCTCATTCAGAAAAACACACGCCATTTCGCAAAAAGGCAACTGACCTGGTATAGACGAATGCCATATATTCATTGGGTGGAGAAAACGCCATCAGAAGACATATGGTACAGGGAAATCGAAGCCTATGTCATTTCATGCATTAGAGGAGAAGTCAACGATGGAAGGTAAAATGAATCTGCAGGACACATTTTTGAATGAAGCAAGAAAGGAAAACGTGCCGGTCAGCATTTTCCTGATGAATGGCGTCCAGCTCAAAGGCAAGGTAAAGTCCTTCGACAGCTTTACCGTACTCTTGGTCAGCGAGAATCGTTCCCAGCTGATCTATAAACATGCTATCTCTACAATTCAAAGGATCTGATTAGTACAAATGAATACCAAACTTCAACAGGTACAGAAAGAGGCGCTCGCTCTTTGTGCGCCTGTTTTTCATGAAATGGAAGAGATTTCTCTCTTCAACACACAGAAAATTTTGGAAGCCTTCCGCAAGCACCACCTGTCGGCTTACCACTTCGCGCCCTCCAACGGCTACGGCTACGGCGACCCGGGGCGCGAGAAATTAGAAGAAATCTGGTGCGACGTATTCAAATGCGAAGCCGCCCTCGTGCGTCCGCAGTTCGTATCCGGCACCCACGCCCTGGCCACCGTGCTCCTCGCTCTCCTCGAACCTGGCGACACCATGGTTTCTGCCGTCGGCGCGCCCTACGACACCATGCAGAGCGTCATCGGCATCACCGGCAATGCGCCAGGAAATCTGAAATCCAAAGGCGTCCACTACAAGGAAGTGCCCCTCAAAGGAAATACCTATGACCTCGATGCCATTGCAGAAGCAGTGGATGAAAATACCAAGCTCGTAGAAATCCAGCGCTCCCGCGGCTACATGCTTCGCGACTCCCTCTTCCCCGAAGACATCAAAAAGATCATCGACGTGGTGAAGGCGAAGAACCCGAAGACCATCTGCTTCGTGGACAACTGCTATGGCGAATTCACCTGCCGCGAGGAACCCATCGAGCTGGGCGCTGACATCACCGCCGGCTCCCTCATCAAAAATGCCGGCGGCGGCCTCGCCCCCACCGGCGCTTACATCTGCGGCCGAAGCGATCTCGTGGAGCTGTGCTCCTACGTGTGGACCGCTCCCGGCCTGGGCGCCGAAATGGGCTCCTACGCCGCATCGTACCGTCCCTTCTTCGAAGGCCTCTTCCTGGCGCCCCACATGACTCGCCAGGCCATGATGAGCGCGGAATTCTGCGCCGCCGTCTTCAAGCTCTTGGGCTTTGCAACCAGCCCCGAGCCGGGACACCTGCGCACCGACCTCATCACCACGGTGACCTTGAACTCCGAAGAAAATATGTGCCGCTTCGCCGAAGCCGTGCAGAACTGGTCCCCCGTAGACTCCGACGCCACCCCGGTGCCGGGTCCCATGCCGGGCTATGTGGACCCCATCCTCATGGCAGCGGGCACCTTCGTCCAGGGCTCCACTATCGAAATGTCCGCCGACGGCCCCGTCCGCCCGCCCTACATCATGTACTTCCAAGGCGGTCTCACCTTCGAGCACACCATGCTCGCTGTCATGGGTGCGGCTGAAAAAATTTTGGAAGGGAAATAATGACACGTAAAAAACGCTGCGAGAGATCGCAGCGTTTTTTTTGATGGGGGGAAGTGGTCGGTAGTCGGTGGTCGGGCGCGATCACCTGCTTTCCCACTCCTCTGAACGGTTTCTCTGGTACAAGCCTTCAAAAACCTTTGGCTTTTGTGATTTTTGAGGTTGATAGTTGAAAAAGTAAGAGGAATATCTGCTTCCTCATAGATAGGAGCTTGGAGCTCTGATTGCGACTTTTGGCATTTAATTTCGTTATAGGAAAATTTCTTCATGGATTCTCTACCATCATGTCCGGCGTCTCGTGGGAAGAGCTTACAAGCTCCAAGCTCCTCGCTGCAAGCTATGGTGAAGCAGGCAAACGCGCCCCGACTACCGACCACTGACCACCGATCAACCATCACCCGCCCTTTGGGCACCCTCTTCAGAGAAGAGGGCTTAATAGGAAAGGCTTCGCCCTTTTAGACTCCACCGCT
>CAVKMC010000004.1:0-20810 GCA_963657285.1 Agathobacter sp. | reverse complement strand
AAATAATTTGGCCTTTCGCTAAATGAAAAGAGCTCCCCTAGTGGGAGCTCTTTTTTCTATGCAAGCCTTCTTCTCTGAAGAAGGTGCCCGAAGGGCGGATGATGTTCCTTAACGCAACCTCCTTCCTCTGGAAGGAGGACCGTCGCGTCAGTGGTGGAGTCTAAAAGGGCGAAGCCTTTCCTATCAAGCCCTCTTCTCTGAAGAGGGTGCCCGAAGGGCGGGTGATGCTCCTCAATGTAACCTCATTCTTCTTAAAGGAGTGCCGCCTTGATGCCGTGAAAACCTTCTAGGAAACCCTGACGACTTTCTATATAAAAGAATAATAATATAATAGCGCCTCATTTTCTGTTTCTTGGAATTTCCAAAGAATGGATAAAAATGGAAATGGCTGCCTCAGCCCGTAACGCATCCGATTTGTCTGCAGATAACGGACAAAAAAGGAAGAGCGATTGATACGGGATGTTCCAATGAAATTGATTGTACGATACAAAACAAATTATATGATTTGCTTCTTGCGGCGAAAAGCGTTTTCCATATAATAGTAGCGAACACTATGTACTGTTACAAACATAGTATTTGCTATTCTATTTTATTTTAAGGAGGCTTTTATGTTTGAGAAGTGGGATCGGTGGATGTCAGGGTGGCTGATGATTGGGGTGTCAGCGCTTTGTTTGCTCTTGGATGTGATTCCTATGGCGGAAAACTTTTTCGGAAGGGAATTGTTGGATTTATCTTTCCTTCCTGGAGATCCAGCGTGGCTGACCATTGCTATTAGTGGGTATCCCCTGGTGTATGAGGCGGTGTCTCGCTTGTGGAATGGTCGCGGCATGAGCCGTATTTCCTCGGCGCTCTTGATTACTATGGCGATGATAGCAGCCATCGGTATCGGTGATCTTTTCGCCGCGGCAGAGGTGGCGTTGATCATGGCCATCGGCGAGATGATGGAGAGGCAGACTACGAACCGGGCGAAGCGTGGCATCGAGAAATTGCTGTCCCTGGTACCGGCTATGGCGAGACGGCTGGAGGATGGCAAGGAGGTCATGGTGCCATTGGCTGAGGTGCGCGTGGGCGACCGGCTTCGCATCATTCCCGGGGAGCATGTGCCGGTGGATGGAAAAATAATTTTTGGCGAAACCTCGATTGACCAGAGTCTTGTGACCGGGGAATCCATGCCGGTAGAAAAGAAGATGGGGGATTCCGTATTCTGCGGTACAGTGAACTATCTGGGCACTGCGGACATTGTGGCTGAAAAGGTAGGAAACGATAGCTCCATCGCGCAGATGATTCGCATGGTGCGCGAGGCGGAGGCGAGCAAGGCGCCGGCTGAGCGAATGGCGGATAAGGCGGCGAGCTACTTCGTGCCGGCTGCGCTGCTGCTTGCTGTGTTGACCTATTTCTTTACGGGAGATATGATGCGGGCGGTGACGATCCTGGTGGTTTTCTGCCCTTGCGCTCTGGTCTTGGCTACGCCTACGGCGATCATGGCGGCCATCGGACAGGCGGCGCGGCATGGGATCATCATTAAGTCCGGCGAATCCTTGGAAAAGCTGGGGGATGTGAATACCATTGCTTTCGATAAGACCGGTACGCTGACTCATGGGAAGCCGGAGGTGACCGGTGTGATTTCTTGCAGCCCGTCCGTATCTGAGGGAAAGCTGCTGCAGCTGGCGGCTACGGTGGAGGGAAGAAGCGAGCATCCTTTGGGCAAGGCCATTTGCCGCCATGCTCTTGCCAAGGGGATTTTGCCAAAGGCGCTGTCCGACTTCCGCGTGACACCAGGCCGCGGAATCGAGGCGGCTGTAGAGGAGGGCCGCGTGACCTGCGGAAGCTCGGCCTTCATGGAGGAGAAGGGATTTTTTATTTCCGATGAGAGGAAGGAGCAAATCCAAGCTTGGCAGAACGAGGGCAAAGCGGTGGTGCTCCTGGCTTGTGATGGAAATATCATCGGCCTTTTGGGCTTGTCGGATGTGGTGAAGACGGAGGCGCGCTCCATTGTGGAGAAGCTGCAGGAAATGAAAATCCGCATCGTTCTTTTAACCGGCGATAATAGCAAGACAGCGCGCTACTTCGCGGCGCTTACCGGTATCGTCCATGTCTTTTCTGATTTGCTTCCACGGGATAAGGTGAGTCACATCCGCGGCATGGAAGGGGAGAAGAGAAAGGTCTGCATGGTGGGCGATGGGATCAATGACGCGCCGGCTTTGAAGAGCGCCGATGTGGGCATCGCCATGGGACGTCTGGGAAGCGACATCGCCGTGGACGCGGCGGACATCGTGCTTCTGAGCGATGATATTTCCAAGCTTCCCTACCTGAAGCGCTTGGCGAAGGAGACTCTCAGCACCATCAAGCTCAGCATTTCCCTCTCTATGGTGATCAACCTTCTGGCGGTGGCGTGCTCGGTCATGGGCCTTCTGACACCCACCACCGGCGCCCTGGTTCATAACGCTGGCTCCTGCTTCGTCATCTTCCTGGCAGCGATGCTGTATGATAAGAAATTGGATTATTGATATTTGCAAATAAAAAAGAGCTTTCACCGCTGGAAGCTCTTTTTTGTTTTAAGATTTAGGAAATCATTTCAAGTTAGTGCATGCGCCGGATGACCAGTAACCGCTGACTACTGACCACTGAGTACTAAATTCTAAATACTATATTTCTAAGCACATTGACAAAGCCCCATTTCCATGCCATTCTTACAATAGGAAATATAATAGGAGTGTATCAGTAGAAAGGAGATTTTCCATGGAAAGAGAAGCAGCAGTCGAATACCTGAAACGAACCGTGAGTCCTTGTCTGGGCTGTACCGAGCCGGCTTGTATCGCCTTGTGCGCAGCGGCGGCGGTGGAGGCCGGCATCACAGTGGTGGATCATATTTCCATGACTATCAATTCGGGGCTCTATAAGAATGGTATGTCCGTCGGCATCCCGGGCTTCGACCGGGTGGGCATCGCCTATGCGGCCGCTTTGGGGGCGCTCATTGGCCGGACAGAGAAAGAGCTACAGATCTTTGAGGACATCACACCGGAGATTTCGGCGAAGGCGAAGGAAATGGTGGAATCGGGGATGGTGGAAGTGGAAATCGATTTCTCCAAGAAATTCCTCTATGCCTATGCAGAAATCCAAGGGGCGGAAGGCTGCGGCATCGCGGAAATCACCAAGGCCCATACCCATATCGTAAAGAAAATGCTCAATGGCCAGGTTCTCTTCGAAGCGAAGGAAGAGGGGGAGAGCCAGGCGGATCCTTTCGAGAGTACACTCCTTGCGGCGCCGATCGCCGAAATTTACGATACAGTGAAATTCATGACGCCGGAGTCCTTGTCGTTTTTGAAAGAGAGCATCGCCATCAATACAGACATGGCGCGGGCAGGCATCGAGGATCCGAGTCCCGTAGGGATTGCGGCGACCTTGAAGAATGAGCTATCTGACACGCTGATGGAGCGGATGATGCTGAAGGTGGCGTCGGCCATTGAGGCGCGCTTGGACGGCCGGCTCCATACGGTGGTCAGCAGTGCGGGCTCCGGAAGTAAGGGCCTGGCGGTAACGCTTCCGGTGGTGGAAGCGGCCAAGGCCGGCGGCATCGCCGAAGGAGAGATACTTCGGGCTCTTGCCTTTGGTCACTTGATGAATAGCTATATCAATCTGGTGATCGGGAAGCTTTCCTCCATGTGCACCTGCGCCGTGGCGGCGTCTACCGCTGCGTCCATGGCGCTGGTCTATCTCTGGGGCGGCACTGCGGAGCAGGCGGGTTACGCGGTGAAGACTATGAGCGGCACCGTGTCCGGCATGATCTGCGACGGCGGCAAGACCGGCTGCGGTATGAAGCTGGCCCAGGCCACTGCCTCCGCTTTCATGGCGGCGCGGATGGCACTGGCTGATCGGCGTCTCCGCACCTCTGACGGCATTTGCGGAGAAACACCGGAAGCCTCCATCGCCAACATCGCCGACCTGGCAAACCAGGGCATGGCAAAGGTGGATGAACGAATTTTGAAAATCATGCTTGCGAAGGCGTGATCGGAAGATCCGCGAGATGAGAAGTCTCGCGGATCTTTTTTCTGGTGTCGGGGATCTCGTGGTCGGTTTAGTACTTAGTGGTCAGTGATCAGTAATTAGTATGCATGGGAAGAGTAGCAAATGTATACTGACTATCGACTGCTGGCCACTAAGTACTATGATACTAATCCTATGCCCTAAAAAGATGGTCAAATGCGCCCGTCGAATGGTAGAAATGGTTATTTCCAAGGGAAAATGAGCGGGCGTGAAAAATTTATATAAACTTTAGAAAATCAAGTACACACACGGCGGCGTGGCCATGTGAAAATTAAGAAAATAAACTGGTAAAAAGTAAGTGATTATCGAGCTTCCAGCACTTGTATTTCTAAAAATAAATTCTTTCTAAATGACTTGCTTTTAGGCTCCGAAAATAGTATTATAGAAAAGCTGAACGTCTGGTACCTTTGTGCGAGGGCGCAAGGCAAAAGATGGTTCAGAACAAACTATGAAGTGGAAGGTGGCCTGCATCGCAGGGGAATTTCCACGGAGCAGTTCATTCATGAAATGAACGTAGGAGGTTTATCTAATGTCGAAACAGGAAAAAATCAGAATTCGTCTGAAGGGCTATGATCACAAAGCAGTTGATCAGAGCGCAGCGAAGATCGCGGAGACTGCAAAAAGAACAGGCTCCAGAGTCTCCGGTCCGATTCCGCTCCCGACCGAACGGAACGTGTACACCATTCTTCGTTCTCCACATGTCAACAAAGACAGCCGTGAACAGTTCGAAATGCGTATTCACAAGAGACTCATTGACATCCTCGATCCGTCCAAGAAGACCGTGGATGCGCTGATGAGACTGGAACTCCCAGCAGGCGTCAGCATTGAAATTAAACTGTAAGGAGGTGCAAAGATGTCTAAGGCTATTTTGGGAACAAAATTAGGAATGTCTCAGGTATTCGCTGCAAACGGCGACCTGATTCCAGTAAGCGTTATTGAAGTTCTGCCAAACGTAGTTGCAGCAGTAAAGACCGTTGAAAGCGACGGATACAACGCTGTACAGCTCGGTTATGGCGCTGTCAAAGAAAAACATTTGACAAAACCTGTAAAGGGTCAGTTTGAAAAAGCTGGTATCGACCCGGTTAAACATCTGCGTGAATATAGACTCGCTGAAAAGCCGTCTTACACAGTAGGCCAAACTCTGGCTGCTGATATCTTCGCAGAAGGCGAGATTATCGACGTAATTGGCACCAGCCGCGGCAAAGGCTTCGCCGGCACTATTAAACGTCATAACCACCAGCGTGGACCGGAATCCCACGGCTCCAAGAACCATCGTCAGACAGCATCCCTCGGTGCTCGTATGTCCGGCGGCGGCGGTAAGGTATTTAAAGGCAAGAAGATGGCTGGCCAGCTCGGCGGCGTACGTGTCACTGTACAGCATCTTCAGGTAGTAAGAGTTGATACTGCCCGTAATCTTATGCTTGTCAAAGGCGGGATCCCAGGTGCTAAGGGAAGCCTCGTCATGGTACAGGAAACCGTAAAGCCTGTAAAATAATATTGTCTGGAACAACAGAAAATTGTTCTGATTAAGGGAGGAACATCTCAATGCCGAAAGTAAAGCTGTATAATGTAGCCGGCGAAGTTGCCGGTGAAATAGAGCTGAATGACAGCGTCTTTGGCGTAGACTATAACGAAGCTGTTATTCATCAGGCAGTGGTGCGTCAGATGGCTAATGAACGCCTTGGCACACACGCTACCAAAACCAGAGGCCTTGTACGCGGCGGCGGCAAGAAACCTTGGAAACAGAAAGGCACCGGCCGTGCCAGAGTCGGATCCATCCGCTCCCCACTGTGGGTTGGCGGCGGTACCGTATTTGGACCGACCCCGAGAAGCCATGCAAAAGACATGCCGAGAAAGGCTCGTCAGCTGGCTGTTAAATCTGCACTGTCCGAAAAACTCCGTGCAAACGAACTGGTCGTTCTCGATGCTGTAAACTTCGAAGCACCGAAGACCAAAGAAGTAGTAAAACTCCTGGCTGCTTTCGAAGCAGGCAAAGCCATCATCGTTGACGGCGGCGCAGCTTGCCAGAACACCATTCTCTCCGCTAGAAACATCCCCGGCGTAAAAGCATACGCTCCAAGCGGACTCAACATTTATGACATCGTAAACACCGGCAAACTGTTCCTGACTCAGGAAGCCGTTAAGAAAATTGAGGAGGTACTCGCATAATGGACGCACGTGACATCCTCATTAAACCGCTCGTTACCGAAAAAACTACAGCTCTCATGGAAGAACGCAAATACACATTCCGTGTACCGCTCTCCGCAACCAAGGTGGAAATCCGCCAGGCTGTAGAACAGATCTTCAAAGTAAAAGTTCAGGCTGTGAACACCATGCGTTATGAAGGCAAGATGAAACGTCTGGGCCGTACCCAGGGTCGTCGCAGTGATTGGAAGAAAGCCATTGTTACCCTGAGACCGGGCGAAACAATTGAGCTCTTCGAAGCGTAAGGAGGAGTAATATAAATGGCATACAAATCATTTAAACCGTACACTCCCGGACGCCGTCAGATGACCGTTTCCACCTTTGAGGAAATCACAACAGATAAACCAGAAAAGACTCTTCTGGCTCCTGTTCATAATCATGGCGGCCGTAACAACTCCGGTAAGACAACCGTTCGTCATCAGGGCGGCGGACATAAACGTCAGTACAGAATCATTGACTTCAAGAGAACCAAAGACAACATTCCGGCAAAGGTTGCTACCATCGAATACGATCCGAACCGCACCTGCCGTATCGCTCTGCTGCAGTATGCAGACGGTGAAAAACGCTACATCCTCGCTCCGAAAGGACTGAAGGTCGGCGACGTAGTCACCAGCGGCCCGGAATCCGATATTAAAGTCGGCAACTGCCTCCCATTCACCAACATTCCTCTCGGTACCATCGTTCACAACGTTGAACTGAAGATCGGCAAAGGCGGCCAGATGGTTCGTTCTGCCGGCGCAAGCGCTCAGCTGATGGCAAAAGAAGGCGACTATGCACTGCTCCGTCTCCCTTCCGGCGAACTCCGTAGAGTACACATCCGCTGCCGTGCTACCATCGGTGCTATCGGCAACGAAGACCATGAAAACATTACCCTTGGCAAAGCCGGCAGAAATCGTTGGCTTGGCGTACGTCCTGCAAACCGCGGCGTTGTAATGAACCCGAACGACCATCCACATGGCGGCGGCGAAGGCAAATCTCCGGTCGGACGTAAGCGCCCAGTTACTCCGTGGGGTAAACCTGCTTATGGCGTTAAGACCAGACATAGCAGAAAAGCGTCTACTAAGCTGATTGTTAAGAGACGCAAGTAAGATAAGGAGGAGTAAAAGTGTCCAGATCCGTTAAAAAAGGCCCGTTTGTCGCATTCTCCCTCGTGAAGAAAATCGATGCAATGAACGAAGCTAATGAAAAGAAAATTGTAAAAACCTGGTCCCGTGCTTCTACTATCCTGCCGAGCTTCGTTGGTCACACCATCGCTGTTCACGACGGAAGAAAACACGTACCGGTTTATGTCACTGAAGATATGGTTGGCCATAAACTCGGTGAATTCGCTCCGACCCGTACATTCAAGGGTCATAACAAGACCGACAAGAAATAACAGGGAGGAATAAAATGGAAGTTCAGGCAATTTCAAGAAATATCCGCATTTCTCCCCGTAAGGTTCGCATCGTAGCAAACCTTGTCCGCGGCAAGAAAGCGGGAGAAGCTATCTCTATTCTGCACAACACCCATAAAGCAGCTTCCATCGTTGTCGAAAAGACACTGAGAAGCGCTATGGCAAACGCAGAAAACAACAACAACATGAATATTGATGATCTCTACATCTCCACAATTTTTGTAGATGCAGGCCCGATTATGAAGCGCGTACATCCACGCTCCCGTGGACAGGCTTTCGGGATTATGAAACGTACCAGCACACTGACGGTAAAAGTTTCTGAAAAAGAGTAATCGAAGGAGGGAAACGTTTTGGGTCAGAAAGTTAATCCGCATGGAATGCGTGTAGGCGTGATCAATGACTGGGATTCCAAATGGTTTGCAGAAAAAGATTATGCTGCACTGCTTGTGGAAGATGCCAAAATCCGCCAGTTCTTAAAGAAGCACCTGTTCGCAGCAGGCATTTCCAAAATTGGCATTAAGCGCGTAGGCAAGAGAGCAAAGCTCGCTATTTACACCGCTAAGCCGGGCATGGTCATTGGCCGTGGCGGCACAGGCATCGAAGATATCAAAAAAGCACTCTCTGCTGTTGTTGATAAAACCATCACCGAAGAAATCGACATCGATATTCTCGAAATCAAATCCACCGACATGAGCGCCATCCTGGTAGGCGAAAACATCGCTTCCCAGCTGGAAAGACGTATCGGCTTCCGCCGCGCTGTAAAACAGGCAGTAGGCAGAACCATGCGTGCCGGCGCAAAGGGTATCAAAGTAACCGTATCCGGTCGTTTGGGCGGCGCTGAAATTGCTCGCGCTGAAAGCTACCGTGAAGGTTCCATTCCGCTTCAGACTCTCCGTGCAAACATTGACTACGGTGTAACCACCGCTCACACCACCTACGGTGCAATCGGCATTAAAGTCTGGATCTACAAAGGCGAACTCGCTCCTGGACAGGTTGTTGACGAAAACGAAAACATCCGCACCAGCAAAGATAAGAATAACCGCCATGAAGGCAACAGAAGAGGCGGCCGTCGTGGTGATCGCAGAGAACGTAGACCGAAAAACTCTGAAAGGAGTGATTCCTGATGTTAATTCCAAAGCGTACAAAATTCCGTAAACAGTTCCGCGGCCGTATGAAAGGCAAAGCACATCGCGGAAATACCGTGACATTCGGTGAATTTGGTCTGGTAGCAACAGAACCAACTTGGATCACCAGCCGTCAGATCGAAGCAGCCCGTATTGCCATGACCCGTTACACCAAGCGCGGCGGCAAGGTTTGGATCAAAATTTTCCCAGACAAACCGGTTTCTGCTAAACCAATTGGTACTCGTCAGGGTTCCGGTAAAGGCGCAGTTGAATACTGGGTAGCCGTAGTAAAACCGGGCCGTGTAATGTTCGAAATGGGCGGTGTATCTGCAGAAGTTGCTAAAGAAGCAATGCGTCTGGCAGGTCACAAACTCCCAATCAAGACTAAATTTGTAGTTAAAGGTCAGGAAGTGGCAGGTGAATAAAAATGAAGGTCAATGAAATTCGTAACCTCAGCACTGCCGAATTAGACGAAAAAGTTGCCGGCTTAAAGGAAGAACTGTTTAACCTCCGTTTTCAGCTCGCTACAGGACAGCTCGAAAACCCGATGCGTATTCGTGAAGTAAAGAAGACCATCGCTCGTATCAAGACTGTACAGCGCGAAGAAGAATTGAAAGCTGCCAAGAAGGCATAACGGTTTATCCAAAGGAGGATCTCAACGTGGCAGAAGAAAGAAAGTTGCGCAAAGTGCGCCAGGGAGTTGTAGTCAGCGACAAGATGGATAAAACCGTAGTTGTTGCTGTAGAACGCAAAGTTCCCCACAAACTCTACAAAAAATCTATTAATACCACAACCAAGTTCAAAGCGCATGACGAAAACAACGAATGCCGTGTCGGTGATACCGTACGCATCGTAGAAACCCGCCCGCTGTCCCATGACAAGCGTTGGAGAGTTGAAAAAATCGTTGCCCGTCAGAACTAATATAGAAAGTTAATTATAGGAGGATTGGCACGATGATTCAGCAGGAAAGCAGACTCAACGTTGCAGATAATACCGGTGCTAAGAACGTCCTGGTTATTAAAGTTCTGGGTGGTTCCTTCCGTAAAAGCGGCAATATCGGTGATATTGTAGTTGCTACGGTCAAAGATGCAACCCCCGGCGGCGTTGTTAAGAAGGGCCAGGTAGTAAAGGCTGTCGTAGTTCGTACAGTAAGTGGTGTTAGCCGCAGCGACGGATCTCATATCCGCTTTGACGAAAACGCAGTTGTTATTATTAAAGACGACAAGAGCCCGGTAGGAACACGTATTTTTGGACCGGTAGCAAGAGAACTCCGTGAAAAAGATTTCATGAAGATCGTTTCCCTGGCTCCGGAAGTGCTCTAATAGGGAGGCAAAGCAATGAGTCAGAAACTGCATGTAAAGACCGGAGACACCGTAGTAGTTATTTCCGGCAAAGATAAAGGCAAGCAGGGCAAAATTAAAGCTGCTATGCCGAAAGAAGGTCGTGTTGTTGTTGAAGGCATCAACATGATTAAGAGACACACCAAGCCGAGCCAGGCAAACCCGAAGGGCGGCATCATCGAGAAAGAAGCTCCGCTGTATGCTTCCAAGGTTATGCTCCTGGATCCGGAAACCAAGAAACCGACCCGCGTAAAGAAAGTTCAGCAGAAAGACGGAACTTACGTCAGAGCAGCTGTAAAGAGCGGCGCTATTATTGACAAAGCCTAAGCGGGAAGGAGGATAACAAGTGTCCAGATTAAACGATTTATACAAAGCGCAGATCAAAACCACCCTGCGCGAAAAATTCGGCTACAAAAACGACATGGAAATCCCGAAGCTGGATAAGATTGTCATCAACATCGGTGTAGGCGAAGCTACAGAAAACACCAAAGCAGTAGACGCAGCAGTATCCGACCTCGCTGCTATCACCGGCCAGAAGCCGATGGTCTGCAAAGCCAAGAAATCCCTGGCTGCATGGAAAATCCGTGAAGGAATGCCTCTGGGCTGCAAAGTTACCCTTCGTGGTGACAGAATGTACGAATTCCTCGATCGCCTGATCAACATTGCTCTTCCACGCGTACGCGACTTCCGTGGTATCAGCGATCAGAGCTTCGACGGCCGCGGAAACTATGCGTTCGGCGTAAAAGAACAGCTGATTTTCCCGGAAGTTGACTATGAAAAGATCGACAGAATCCGTGGCATGGATATCATTGTAGTAACTACGGCTAAGACTGACGAAGAAGCTCGTGAACTTCTGAAACAGTTCGGTATGCCGTTCAAGAAATAAGCAGGAGGACAATATGGCAAAGAAGTCTATGTTGGAACGCGAGAAGAAAAGAGAACTCGCTGTTCAGAAATATGCCGCAAAGCGTCAGGCTCTGAAAGAAGCTGGCGACTGGGAAGCTCTTTCCAAGCTCCCGCGCAACGCTTCCCCAACACGTCTGCACAACCGCTGCAAACTGACTGGCCGTCCCCACGGCTTTATGCGTAAATTCGGAATCTGCCGTAACCAGTTCCGTGACTTGGCTTACCTCGGAGAAATTCCGGGCGTTAAAAAAGCCAGCTGGTAAGATTTCGGGAGGAGGATTAAACAATGGTAACAACCGATCCGATTGCGGATATGCTTACCCGTATTCGTAATGCGAACGATGCATATCATGAAAAAGTAGACATGCCTGCTTCTAAAATTAAGGCAGCTGTACTTGCAATTCTGAAAGAAGAAGGCTTTATTAAAAGCGTAGAACAGATCGAAGTAGAAGGCCATCCGGAACTGCGCGTCGCACTGAAATACGGCGCTAACCGTGAAAAGGTTATCAAAGGTCTGAAGAGAATTTCCAAACCGGGCCTGCGCGTATACGCCGGCAAGGAAGAACTGCCGAAGGTACTCGGTGGTCTCGGTATCGCTATTATTTCCACATCCAAGGGCGTTATGACCGACAAGAAAGCTCGCAAAGAGGGTCTTGGCGGCGAAGTCCTGGCATTCGTCTGGTAATCGTTGGAGGTAAAACATGTCTCGAATTGGCAGAAAACCGATTACGGTTCCGGCAGGTGTGGAAGTCAAGATTGACGGCCATACAGTCACCGTAAAAGGTCCGAAAGGCACACTCACCCGTACACTCAATGAAGAAATCGGCATTCAGATGGAAGGCAACGAAATCCTCGTTACCCGCCCGAATGACGAAATCAAAAACCGCTCCCTGCACGGCCTGAACCGTACACTCCTGAACAACATGGTTGTCGGTGTCACCCAGGGATTCGAAAAGAAGCTCGAAATCGTAGGCGTTGGTTACAACGCTCAGATGCAGGGTCAGAACCTGAAGCTGGCTCTCGGCTTCTCCCATCCGGTCATTGTAGTTCCACCGGAAGGAATCACCATTTCCACCCCGTCTTCCGTCGTTGTTCTGGTATCCGGCTGCGATAAGGAAAAGGTAGGCCAGGTAGCAGCAGAGATCCGCGCTTGGCGTCAGCCTGAACCTTACAAAGGCAAAGGTATCCGTTATTCCGGTGAATTCGTACGCCGTAAGGCTGGTAAGACCGGCGCGAAGTAAGACAGGAGGTAAAATAATATGCGTAAAAATGCAAGCAGAAATGCGGTTATTCGCCGTCATCTGCGTCTTCGTAAGAAAATCTCCGGTACTGCCGCTTGCCCGCGTCTCAATGTTTTCCGTTCCCTGGCTAACATCTATGCTCAGATCATCGACGATGAAGCTGGCGTAACACTGGCATCCGCAAATACCTTAGATAAAGAAATCAAAGCTGAATTCCCATACGGCGGCAACGCAGAAGCTGCAAAAGCAGTTGGTGCACTGGTTGCTAAGAGAGCTCTTGAAAAAGGCATCGAAAGCGTCGTATTCGATCGTGGCGGCTACATCTATCACGGCAGAGTACAGGCTCTGGCTGATGGCGCTCGCGAAGCCGGCTTGAAATTTTAAGGTAAAGGAGAAATCACATGCCAAGATTTGAAAAACAGGAATCCGACTTGCAGGAAAACGTCGTTTTCATTAACCGCGTTGCTAAAGTCGTAAAAGGCGGCCGTCGTTTTTCCTTTGCAGCAGTCGTAGTAGTTGGTGATGGCAAAGGCAAAGTTGGCGCTGGCCTCGGCAAAGCTGCTGAAGTTCCGGAAGCTATCCGTAAAGGCGTCGAAGATGCGAAGAAGAACATGATCACCGTTGCTCTGAAAAACGGTACCATTCCGCATCCAATGCTCGGCATCTATGGTGCCGGCAAAGTCATCATGAAACCTGCTGCCGAAGGTACCGGCGTTAAAGCAGGCGGCCCGGTAAGAAGCGTACTTGCTATGGCAGGTATCCGCAACATTCTGACCAAGTCCCTGGGTTCTTCCAATCCAATCAACATGGTAAGAGCTACCATGGATGGCCTTTCCAAACTCGAAAACGCTGAAACCGTTGCAGCACTTCGTGGAAAGACCCTGGACGAAATTTATAACTAAGGGGGCCACTCATGAAGGTTATCGTTACACTGAAGAAAAGCGTGATCGGTTCCAGACCGGAACACATCGCTACCATCAAGGCACTGGGACTCAAAAAGACCCACTCCTCTGTAGAAAAAGAACTTACCCCACAGATTAAGGGCATGATCCACTCTGTCCGTCATCTGGTTGAATGCAAAGAAGCAGAATAATAGAAAAGGAGGTGCACTAATGAAACTGCATGAACTGAAACCGGCTGAAGGTTCCACAAGAGTTCGTCGTCGTGTAGGCAGAGGCCTCGGCAGCGGCATGGGCAAACAGTCCACCCGCGGTGCTAAAGGTCAGAACGCTAGAACCGGCGGCGGTGTACGTCCGGGATTTGAAGGCGGCCAGATGCCTCTGTACCGTCGTCTTCCAAAGCGCGGATTCAAAAACATTTTTGCTAACGAATACGCTGAAGTCAACGTTGAACAGCTGAACCGTTTCGACGACAACGCTGTTGTTGATCCGGCTGCTCTGGTTGAAGCAGGCGTTCTGAAGAACGTTCTCGATGGTGTACGTATTCTGGGAAGCGGTGAACTCACAAAGGCTCTTACCGTAAGAGCACAGGGCTTCACAAAAGGCGCTCAGCAGAAAATCGAAGCAGCAGGTGGAAAAGTAGAGGTGATCTAATATGGGGTCTGTTCTCGCAAACCTTTTTGCAAACAAAGAACTCAAAGATCGCATTCTCTTCACTTTCATGATGTTCGTCGTCTTCCGGCTCGGGGTCCATATCCCGGTACCGGGAGTTGACGCTTCCGTCATCGAAAGCCTCTTCACCTCCGGCAACCTTTTCGGTTTCCTGGACTTGTTCTCCGGTGGTGCACTCAGCAAATTCTCGATCTTTGCTATGAGTATCACCCCGTACATCAACTCATCCATCATTATGCAGCTCCTCACCGCTGTCATCCCCACCCTCGAAGAGTGGAGAAAAGACGGACAGGAAGGATTCAAGAAAATCCAGAAAGTCACCAGATATTTCACCATTTTCCTGGCAGCTGTGCAGGCATTCGGCATGACCTATGCCCTGCGCATCAACAATGCACTTGTTGATAACAGTTGGCTGTATTTCATTTTCGTCGTCGTAGTCCTCACCGCCGGCACCTGCCTCCTGATGTGGATCGGCGAAAAAATCACGGAACACGGCATTGGTAACGGCATTTCCCTCATCATCTTCTGCGGCATCGTAGCCCGCTTCCCGCAGGCTATCTCCACAGTCATTGATTACATCGAAGTCGGCACCATCTCTCCGTTCCAGCTTCTGCTCTTCCTCGTCATTGCACTCGTCATGATCCTCATGGTCATCGAAGTCAACGAAGGACAGCGCAGAATTCCCATCCAGTATGCAAAGCGTGTAATCGGACGCAGAATGTATGGCGGTCACTCCACCTACCTGCCACTGAAAGTGAACCAGGCAGGCGTCATCCCCATCATCTTCGCATCCTCCATCCTCATGCTCCCCGTCACCCTGGCACAGTTCGTTCATGTTGACTGGGTACAGGCGGTAGGCAACTTCTTCGGATGGGGCACCTGGCCAAATACCATTTGCTACGGTTTCCTCATTTTCATCTTCACCTATTTCTACACGGCGATCTCCGTCAACATCAAAGATCTAGCAGATAACATGAAGAAATATGGCGGCTTCATCCCGGGCATCCGCCCCGGACAGCCCACCATGATCTATGTAGACAAGGTATTGTCCAGAATCACCTTGACCGGTGCAGTCTTCCTGGCATTCGTTGCTATCCTTCCGAACTTCATCGGAAACATTACCGGCGTACAGGGCGTCTACTTCGGTGGTACCTCCCTCCTCATTATCGTCGGCGTAGCGCTCGATACCATGAGACAGGCACAGTCCTACATGGTGACAAGAAACTATCAAGGCTTTATCAAATAAAGCTTTTTCCTAAAGGAGTAGGGATATGTACATCTTATTAATGGGACCTCCAGGGGCAGGCAAAGGCACCCAGGCAGAAAAACTCATTCGTGATTACGGCATCCCCCAGATTTCCACCGGCGACATGTTCCGTGCCGCTGTGAAATCCGGAACTGCTCTTGGCAAGGAAGCCAAAAGCTACATGGACAAGGGCGCCCTTGTTCCTGATAGCGTAACCGTTGGTATTGTAAAGGAAAGACTCGCTCAGGAAGACTGCCACAAAGGCTGGATCCTGGACGGCTTCCCTCGTACCACCGCGCAGGCTGCCTCCCTCGACGCCATTCTCCATGAACTGGGCATCCAGCTCACTGCTGTCATCAGCATCAAAGCAAACAAAGATGACCTGGTCAAGAGAATCAGCGGCAGACTCGTCTGCAAGGGATGCGGCGCTTCCTTCCATAAACTCTTCCGTCAGCCGAAAGAAGCAGGCATCTGCGACAACTGCGGCGGAGAACTCTATCAGCGTGCTGACGACAACGAAGAAACCGTTGGCGAAAGACTGAATGTATACGAAACATCCACCAAACCGCTGATCGATTACTACAAAGCCAGCGGCCGCTATTACGAAATCAATGGCGACCAGGCCATGGATACCGTCTACAGCGATATCCAGGATGCTTTGAAGAAGGCGTCTAAATGATCACAATTTATACACCTGAAGAAGTAGAGAAAATTTCCGCAGCCGGGAGACTGACTGCGGATACTCTCTCTATGCTTGAAAAAGCAGTACAGCCCGGCATCAGCACCCTTGAGCTTGATGAAATGGCTGAAAAATTTATCAGAGACAGAGGCGGGATTCCGGTCTGCAAAGGCTACGAAGGATTCCCGGCAACCATTTGCGCCTCCGTGAATGATACGGTTGTCCACGGAATACCATCTGCAAGAAAAATTTTAAAAAAAGGGGATATTATTTCCCTTGATCTTGTGGTACAATTAAATGGTTACATGGGTGACTCCTGTGTTACCGTTCCGGTAGGACATACAAACAAGAAAAACCTCCAGCTTCTCCAAGCCACCGAAGGTGCACTCTTCGCTGGTATCAAGCAAGCCGTCGTAGGAAATACAGTAGGCGACATCGGTCATGCCGTTGAAAGCTACGTAAAACCTTATGGCTACGGAGTAATTCGTGAATATGTAGGTCACGGCATCGGGATTGGTATGCATGAAGATCCGGAAGTTCCAAACTATGGCACACCGGGACATGGACCGCGTCTTGAAGAAGGTATGTGCATCTGCATCGAGCCTATGATCACCATGGGCCGCGCTGACATCATTTCCCTTCGGGATGGGTGGAGCGTCGTGACAGCTGATGGGAAACCATCTGCTCACATGGAACACACCATTACCATCACCAAAGATGGTCCCAAAATTCTGACGCTGCGCAATTGATTCCATTGTTTCCGGTCAGCATATGATAAGCCAAAGGAGGCTCTCATGAGCAAGGCAGACGTTATTGAAGTCGAAGGCAAAGTAGTAGAAAAACTTCCAAACGCCATGTTCCGTGTCAAATTGGAAAACGGCGGACATATTGTGCTGGCTACCATTTCCGGCAAAATGCGCATGAATTTCATTCGTATACTGCCCGGAGATAAAGTAACAGTAGAATTGACCCCCTACGATTTAGAGCACGGCAGGATTACCTATCGTTACAAGTAAGCAAGGAGGAACCAAGATGAAGGTCAGACCGTCCGTTAAAAAGATGTGCGACAAGTGCAAGGTCATCAAACGCAAAGGCCGCGTAATGGTCATTTGTGAAAATCCGAAACATAAGCAGAGACAAGGTTAATTAAAAGGAGGTTAAAGAGTAGATGGCACGTATAGCTGGTGTAGACTTACCAAGAGATAAGCGCGTTGAGATCGGCTTAACTTATATTTATGGAATTGGCCCTACTTTTTCCAAAGAAATTTTAAACAAAGCAGGAATTGATCCTGACATCCGCGTAAGAGATCTGTCTGAAGACGATGTGGCAAAGATCCGCAACGTACTTGCTGACTACAAGGTCGAAGGTGATCTCCGTAGAGAAGAATCCCTCAACATTAAACGTCTGGTTGAAATCGGTTCTTACAGAGGCAGACGTCATCGTGCAGGACTCCCGGTTCGTGGACAGCGCACAAAGACCAATGCTCGTACCCGTAAAGGTCCGAAGAAGACCATTGCAGGCAAAAAGACTGCAACCAAGAAGTAATGTTGAAGGAGGGATAACACATGGCTACGGTAAAAAGCAAAGCTAAAAGAAAAGAAAGAAAACATGTAGAATCCGGTGCAGCACATATTCGTTCTACTTTCAACAACACGATCGTAACGATTACTGACTCCAACGGCAACACCATCGCTTGGGCATCCGCCGGCGGACTCGGATTCAAAGGCTCCAGAAAGAGCACACCATTCGCAGCACAGATGGCAGCAGAACAGGCTGCTAAAGTAGCAATCGACCAGGGCATGCGTCAGGCTGATGTCTTTGTAAAAGGACCAGGCGCAGGCCGTGAAGCAGCAATTCGTGCACTGCAGGCAGCAGGCATCGAAGTCAGCAGCATTAAGGACGTCACCCCAATTCCTCACAATGGCTGCCGTCCTCCGAAACGCAGAAGAGTATAATAAAATATAATCCCTTTGCGTAGCATTTTGGCGCTGTAAGGCGCAGAAGGAGGACTTTCGGATGATCGAAAATACAAGCTTCACAATAAAGACTGTGGAACTCAGCGATGACAAGCGTCACGGCAAGTTTGAATGCGAACCGCTCGAAAGAGGCTATGGCATCACTTTAGGAAACAGCCTGAGACGCGTGTTGCTTTCATCTTTAGACGGTGTGGCTATTACGTCTATCAAAATCGACGGCGTGCTTCATGAATTTTCCACTATTAACGGCGTCAGAGAAGATGTAACAGATATGATTCTGAACATCAAGAAGATCCGCTTCATCGCTCATGAAGAAGCAGTCTTCCCGATTACCGTCAGAATCGATATCACTAAAGAAGGTATTTTCTATGCCGGCGACATGAAACTCCCGGCAGAAATAGATGTTCTCAACAAGGATCTCCCCATCTGCACATTGGACTCCGATGCGCATCTGGGCATGGAAATGACCATCAATCGTGGTCATGGCTATGTTCCTTTCACAAAGAACAAGAGAGAGGAAGACGTGATTGGCGTCATTCCGATCGACTCCATTTATACTCCTGTCATTAAATGCAACTACAACGTCAGCGACACCCGCGTAGGCAATGAAATGGACTACGACAAGCTGACACTGGAACTGGACACTGATGGCTCCGTCAATGCAGACGATGCAGTAGCTACCGCTGCTGACATTCTCATCAGCTGCTTCATGAACTTTGCAAACATCGGCGACGCGCAGGAAACAAGCAAGCCTGAAGCAAACGATGCTGTATATCCAAGTGATGAAGACGAAGACACCAGCAACGTCATCGATGGCATTCGTGAAATGCCAATCGATGAACTGGAACTGTCCGTTCGCGCTTTTAACTGCCTGAAGAGAGCCGAGATCAATACCATCGGCGAACTGATGGACAAGACAGAAGATGAATTGACCCGTGTACGCAACCTTGGCAAAAAATCTGTAGATGAAATCAAAGAAAAACTGACAAACTTCAGAGGACTCGGACTGGGCCTCAAAGACGTCAATGCCAAGGATTGATAAAGTAATAGGAGGAAAGAAATGGCTCGTAGTAGATTGAGAAGAATCAGCGGCGCTCGTAAAGCACTGCTGCGCAGTCTCGTAACCGCTCTTTTCCAGCATGGCCGCATCACCACCACTGAAGCAAAGGCCAAAGAACTTCGCCACGTAGCTGACAAAATGATCACCCTCGCTAAGAGAGGCGATCTCCACGCTCGTCGTCAGGCTGAAGCTTACATCATGGACAAAGCTGTTACAAAGAAACTGTTTGATGAAATCGCAAAGAATTATACCGAACGCAACGGTGGCTATACCCGCATCATGAAGCTGGAAGGCCGTCTTGGCGATAACGCTCCTCAGGCAATCATTGCTCTGGTGGACTAATACAAAATGAAAAAGACCGCGAAAGCGGTCTTTTTTTATGGGCGAAGAAGGAAGCCGACGTTTTCTAGGGTAATTTAAATTTTGATGTCTCCAAACTATTTAAATAATTATACCGAATATAGTGAAAGGACATAAAATCCCTGATGTTATAGGAAATCCGGTTCCTTTTTTTTGCATTGGGCGCTAGTGGATGAATCGTAGATCATACAATATATTTTATCACTGTACACATTAATTCTATATATTGTATATTCATTGTGCGGTAAAATTCATATATTTTGTATGTTGACACTGACAAAAAAAGACATATTATAAAGATATAAATTTTAAAGAAAGGAGAAATTATCATGATGCAAATTCATTCCGACTCCTACGAAGCTCTTTGGGGAAATATCAGTGAGGCTACACTGGCTTTGGGTGCTTGCATTGGTCAGTGTACCGGCTGCATGTGCAGCTGCCGTTGTTCCTGCTCTGGCGGTATTGTTTCTGATTTTGAATGGGAGGTACTTTAATATGAGTGCAAATAACAAACAGTATATGCAGCTCTTGGGCGCTATTGGCAATGAAACGGTTGTGATGGCTCGCTGTGCGTGTGTTACTTGTAACTCATGCACTTGTGCATGCTCTTGCCGTGCCATTCCTGAGCTGGAGGAAATTAAATGGTAAATATATCTCGGTTTACACATTCTTATGATTTGGGAGATGCTGTGGCTCTGTACCATTCATTGAGAATGAAGCCGGTGTATTTATCTAAAAAAGCATTTGAGAGCTTGCAGGCGTGGCTTGCAGGCTCCTTTTGCAATAAAATAGATGATGCGCCAGATGAAATTCGTTCTGAAGTACAGGAACTTGCTAAATTTAAGATTCTTACACAAACTGAGGGGGAGGACGATAAAGTTCTTCAGTTTGTAAGATCCAAGATTCCTGCTCCCGCCACTAACGTTTGCTATATGATTATGAGTGAGCAGTGTAATTTAGCATGTAAATACTGCTTTCTTGGAAACAACGACTGCAAGAAACGAAGCAATTTTCTCCTAGAAAACATGTCGGTTGAAACCGCAGAAAAAGCCATTAGGTTTTTCGTTCGTCAAATAAAAGAATCTGGTTTGGATATCGAAACCAATAGGCCAGTTCTAATTTTTTATGGTGGAGAGCCATTAGTGAATTTCAATGTACTTGAATATGTGGCAAACAGAATTAACGAGCTGCGCAGCGAGGAAAGATGTATTCGCAACATTGAAATGTCTATGGTTTCCAATGGTTTACTTTTGAATGAAGAGCGGATACGTAGACTTCACGAACTTGGAGTATCTATTGCTATTTCTATCGATGGCTTTAACGAAAAAGCTAACAGCATGCGGGTGGATGTAACCGGAAAGCCTGTATTTTCTCGAATCCTGGATAAACTTAACCTTTGTAAGGAGATGGGGGTCGATGTTTCTCTTTCCGTTACATTAAGCGAAGAAACAATAAAGAGCACAAAGGATATTCTAGGGTTAATTGATACCTATGGCATAAAGGCATTTGGCTTCAATATTATGATGTCCAGTGATACATTTGTGCTTCCACAAAGTTATAATGAGGCTGCTGCACAGTTTATCATTGATGCGTTTGTTGAACTCCGCGATTATAATGGGCCCATTGTCAAGACCACGATTTTAAATTTTTTGCGCGCTCCTTGG
>CAVKMC010000003.1:0-20891 GCA_963657285.1 Agathobacter sp. | reverse complement strand
TGGCATGATTGACTGAGCAATCAAATGCGCCCTATCCCTTATCCCCTGTCCCTTATCCCTAAACCTACAACTCCACAAAACGCCAATCCACTAAATAATTAAACCGATGAGCCTCTTCCTATCCACCTTCCCTGTCGATGTCTTTGGGATGGCCGAGAGCCACATAAACCGAGCTGGGATTTCCCAGGGCTTCAGCTTCTGCTGTAAGAGATGGATTATCTCCAGATCCTCGCTTTTTTCACCCACCAGGAAGGCCACCAATGTATCATCGCCATTGTCCTGCTTTTGGCTCATCACCTCCGCCTCCTCCACGCCGGGGAGCATAAGAAGATGGGAGAGCACCTTCTGACGGCTCACGTGATTTCCTTTCACATGGTATTGGTCCTCTGCCCGCCCGAGGAAATGGAGCCGCCCGTCCTCATCGATGCGGCCCATGTCATGGCAGGTCATAGGCCGCTCTGCTCCTTCGATGCCATAGGGAGTGTCTACGAAGATTTCCTGATTTCTGATAGAAATCGAAATTCCGGGGAACGGCTTCCCAACGGCATCAGGGAAATCGCGAATTTTCTTTCCTTCTATATAGGTGACATAGCTCAATTCCGATGCACCGTAGTAGAGGATCGCCCGCGCCTTGGGGAAATGGGTTTCCAGCGACGTAAGGAGCCGGTCCGTCATAAGCTGGGAGCCGGTGAGCACGTGGATCACCGACGCCCCGCTATCCCTCACGCGGCAAAGAGCGGAAAGCTTGGAGGGGATCATGTACACATGGGTGGCGCGGGTTTCCTTGATTTCCTGCATCCAGGTCTTCGGATGCACCTTTTCGGTACCGGCGATGGTGGCGCCTTCGTAGAGGAAAGCCGTAAGCATATTCAGATTTCCTGTAAACGCCATGGACCCCGAGAGGTAAAGTGTCGAATCGCCTTGGATATGGAAAATCTGATTCTGAACAGGGAAGAAGTCCCGCCAGCTGGCATCCTTGCGGAAGAATACCTTGGCAAGGCCGCTGCTTCCCGACGTCAAGACGCCGAAGCCCTCCCGGCGCCCTGGCTTCTTGGCCATGACTTTCCAAAGTCTGCCGGCACTTTCCCAGGAAATCCCCTCCAAAGGCACATCGGAAAGCATCCCATCGATGGGGCGCTTTGCCAAAAGCTCCTTCACTTCCGGCCCGCTTAAATATTCATGAAATAAAATCGGCACGGCGCCAGCTCTTTGGGCTGCCAGGAAATAAAGGATCTGCTTCACCGGTTCCTCCAAGCGGATCCCCACCACGTTCCCCGCCAAAGGTGCAAATATTTCTCCCGCTATAGAGGAAACCATTTCCTCTGCTTGTTTATAAGAAATAGCTTCGCCATTCCAAATCAGAAAGGGATGGGAAGGCTTCTGCTCCGCCCATTTTTTCAAATCATCAGTGAGTCTCATGATGCCCCTCTACTCGTTCTATCAAAATCGCCTGCCCCACGCCGCCGGCCGCGGGAATCGCCGCCAGACCCAGGTGGCCACCACCGTCGAAAAGCCTTGCCATGAGGTGCAGCATGATTTCTGCCCCCGAGGCCCCGTAGGGATGGCCATAGGCCAAGGCGCCGCCCCAGGCATTGAGGCGCTCTGCTACGTCTTTGTGGGTCTTTCGGAAATGGGCACTGATGACCGCGAAGGCTTCGTTATACTCGAAAGCATCCACATCTTCATAGGTGAGCCCCTGCTTTTCCAAAAGCTCGCCAGCTGCCAGGTCGGCCGTCAGTGGCGGACACCAGGGATCGCCGCCGGCCAAGTGAGTGGCCAGTACCTTCGCCATGGGCTTTGCGCCATGGGCCTCCACCCATTTCTCCGAAGCCAATACCACAAAGGCAGCGCCATCATTCATGGTGCATGCATTGGCCGCCGTCAGGATGCCATCAGGGAAATCGGTCACCCGCGGCGCCCGCGCGAGAAGCCGCTCACTCATCCGGGGTCTCAGCGCCTCATCCCGCGTACTTCCAAAAAGCGGCAGGATGAGCCCATCCAGTTTCCCATTTTCCCTTGCCCATAGGGCAGCCCTTTGGCTTTGGAGCGCTGCCTTGTCCACATCCTCACGACTGATGCCCGCCTTCTTCGCCGCCCGCTCAGCACCTAGGAGCATGGCATCATCGCCCCACTCCTCCGGGATGAATTGGGCCGCTGTAAATTCTGGATTTCTCTTTTGGCTTCGCTCATCGTTCTCATGGTAAATCCGATGGGGCGCTAGTGACGCGCTCTCGCTGCCACCGGCAATAATGAGATCGCAGCCGCCGGATGCGATTTTCGCCGCTGCCAGATCAATGGCCGTGAGCCCGGAGGCGCACTGGAGATCCACGGTGAGAGCCGCCGTACTCACCGGAAGCCCAGCAGTCAGCGTGGTGAGACGTCCTATATTTCCACCGGGCCCCACCGCATTGCCACAAATGACCAAGTCCGGCGCATCTCCGGCGCCAAAGCGCTGCCAGACTTCATGCAGCACCTGCCCGCCCAAGATTTCCGGCCGAATGGTTTTGAAAATCCCATACCGCACGCCGATGTGACTACGATAGCCGCCCAAAAGATACACAGACTCATTCATTTGATTTCCTCACAAGTGAAACACAACGCCCCGGCGTAGCCCTTCAGCGCGCCCGCCTCTTTCACCAGTGTCACAGGTTCACCGGCATAGAGGGGCTGATGAAAGCGTATGCGAAGTGACGGATAGGAAATAGTCTCACGCAACGCATTCAAAATTTGAAATCCACTCACGATGGGCCGGGCTCCTTGGTGAATCTCATTGTGATCCCCCAGCGCACTGCTGAAAGCCCGCACCTCTTCGGCCAAAAACGTGCGCCAAGGATTCCCGCCGCTTTCCGTTTCCGCAGCAGCCAAGGCTTCACCCTTTCTGAGCGGCAAAAGCACCATGCTCATGGCCTCGCCGGTTTCCATAGAAGCCGCCGCCACGCGGATGAGCCGCTTTTCAGAAATCGTGATTTCATATGTCCCTACACTCTCGCCCCGCCCTGCCTCGTAGCGAAGCTCCGCCATCACAAGCCCCTGCCACTCCGGCTTCCACGCGCGGCAGAGGGCTGACATAATTTTTTCCATATTGTATCCTCATATACCTTTCAGACTGCGGAGGTAAAGGGTTCAGGGTTCGAGGTTCAGGGTTCAAGGGAAGGTGCGCCGCATCAAATTAAAAAGCGGCGCGAGTTTGGAAATATAATAATACAAGACGACTTTTCAAGTTTGCGGCGCTTCCTGATTTGTGCGCCGCACCACCCCTTGAACCCGGAACCTTGAACCTAAAACCTCCCTTACAAACCTTTTAACAGCCAATTATCATCAAGCGCTATCTTCTATCCATCCATTTAAAAGGGAGCCACGACCTATTCGTAGCTCCCTTCATTATATCAGTATATCGGTTTTAGCCAATCAATTTCTTGTGATACTTCGCCACCAGGAAGGAAGCGAGAACGATCTTTGCCAAATCCCCCGGCAGGAATGGGAACATGCACATCACCATGGCCGGCCAGATGCCTGTGCCTGTGAGTACCATGAACCAACCGATACCCATGATGTAGCAAACGGCGGTCCCCGCAAAGGTGGCGATCAGCATATTCTTGAAAGTGCGGCCCATCTTCTCTGCCACAAGACCTACCACAAAGGCCATAGGCGCAAAGCCGATGATGAATCCGCCGGAAGGACCTGCCAAGACAGAGAGTCCGGCGCGCATCATGGAGAATACCGGCACACCGGCAGCCCCCAGAATAAGATATATGAGAAGACTCAAAAGTCCGTACCGCTTCCCAAGGAACCCGCCGGCCATGAGAGCCGCGAAGGTGCCCAAGGTGATAGGCACCGGCTGGATCGGGATGGTCAGCTGCGAGCATACCGCACACACTGCCGCAAAGAGCGCGCACAAGACCTGCATACGAATTGATTTATTGGTATCCATGATAACCTCCTATGCTTTTCGATGGCATTATTATAATGTACGCTCTTTTCTTTGTCAACTGCGTTATTTTAACGGTTAACATAAGGTTTACAAAGTGATTTGGTAGTCAGTGATCATCTTAGTGGTCAGTGATTAGTAATCAGTAATCAGTACGCATTTGACTGCTAAGTCATTTACGCCAAACCCTCTTTGCCGAATAAAGATCAGCATAGATCGATTCGCTTTCGTCTAATGCGTACCGACTACTGATTACTGATCACTGACTACTAAATTGCCTACCGACTGCTGATCACTTTCCCCTTACCAATCCCATTCGCCTGTGCTATAATGAAGGACATTTCTGATGAGAATATGTTATAAGGAGATTTCAAAATGACCCTACGAGAATGGCTGCCCCTTTGTGGCATGACCCTTTCTGCTTTTATTTTCAACACCTCTGAATTCATGCCCATCGGTCTTCTGACCGACATCGCTGCAGATTTCCAGACCACCGAAGCCCACGCGGGGATGCTCATTACCATCTACGCCTGGGTGGTCATGGCCATGTCGCTGCCCCTGATGATCCTTTTCTCCCGCTGCCCGCTCCGGCCGCTGCTCCTGGGCGTCATGGCGCTCTTCGCCGTCTCCCAGGTATGCTCCGCTATTTCCACCGGCTACTATACGCTTCTCGCCTCCCGCATCGGCGTGGCCTGCGCCCATTCCATTTTCTGGTCCATCGCCTCGCCCATCGCAGTACGCATCGTTCCGGAAAAATACCAATCCACTGCCATGGGGATGATCGTCACCGGCACATCTATCGCCATGATATTCGGCCTCCCCTTGGGACGCTTCATCGGCCTCTACGCCGGATGGCGCAGCACCTTCGCCTGCGTGGCTGTGATTTCCTTCCTGGTGCTGGCTTACCTCTTCTTCATGCTTCCCAAGGTCTCCGGCAACGCGCCCTTTGCTGCCAGCGACGTACCGAAGCTTTTCAAAAATCCGGTGCTTGCAGGCATCTTCCTCCTCTCCTTCCTGGTCTCCACCGCCTACTACACCGGCTACAGCTACATCGAGCCATTCCTTTTGCAGATTTCCAAGCTCCCGGAGGATGAAATCACCATGATTCTCACCCTCTTCGGCGTAGCGGGACTCATCGGCAGCTTCCTCTTCTCCACTCTCTACTCCGCCCATCGCTATAGCTTCGTCACCATTTCCATCTTCAATATGGCCCTGGCCCTCTTCCTTCTCTATCCGATTTCAGGAAATCTGGCGCTCATCATTGCTGTCTCCATTCTCTGGGGCCTCTCGGCTACCGCCTTCAATGTAGCCCTGCAAGCGGAAACCATCCAGATCACCGACGACGCCTCCGCCCCGGTGGCCATGTCCATCTTCTCCGGCATCTTTAACCTGGGCATCGGCTTTGGCACCTGGCTAGGCGGCATGCTCTGCACCTACCTCTCCATCGCTTACATCGGCTTCGCCGGCAGCTCCCTCGCCCTCCTGGCCATGCTCTACTGCCTCTTCTTCCTCATCCCCGCCATGAAGCACCGTGGGAAACAGTGAAACACTGTCGATGATTTCTTTGGAAATATAAAATAAAAAAATCCGTGAAAAATGATTTCTCACTTTTCACGGATTTTTTATTTTATTTCTTAATCTCCGTCGTGAATCTCTTCTTCCCAGTGGGACGCCGCAATGGCGCCAAGGATATCATGGCGGGTGATGATGCCCACCAGGCGAGCCGGCGGCTCCTGGTCTGTGGACTCTACATTGAGCTTTGCCTTCTCTACCACCGGCACCGTTTTCAGGTGCTGATCCACCATGAGGGTGGTGATATTTTCCATAGCCGTCTCCGGGGTCACGCAGCGCACATCCTTCGTCATGATTTCCTCGGCAGTGGTAGCCAAGAGCTTGCGGAAGGATTTCTCGTAGCGCCCAAAGCCGCAATAGTATACGCTGCCGCCCAAGACATCCACATGAGCCGGGATCTTCGGCGTTACCTTTTTATACAAAAGATCACCTTCCGATACGATGCCCAAGAGCTCATTGTCATCACCTACTACCGGGATGGCGCTCACCGGGTGAGCCACGAAGAGCCGCACCAGCTGCTGCACCGTAGTCTCCGGCGTCACAGTGAACACATACTTCGTCATAAAATCTTTCGCTTTTAACGCTTTCATAGTGTTCCCTCCTTTTATAAATCTCTTTACCTTTATTGTAACATATCGATTCTAGTGTGCAAGGGATTTAGTAGTCAGTGATCAGTAATTAGTAGTCAGTACGCATTTGATGAAAGTGAGCCGATACATGCTAACTTTCATTCAGAAAAGAGGGATTGGCGTAAATGGCTGAGTAGTCAAATGCGTACTAATTACTGACCACTGACTACTGATTACTAAGCCGCATCACTCTACATTCTCCGCTAATTCGTCCCACTTCTCGTAGAGGGCTTCGAGCTTCTTCTGGGTCTCCTCGTAGGAGGCGGCCAGCTCTTCGTAGTTATCCGGCATCATGCTCATCTGGGCGGCGTACATTTTCACTGTCGCCTCCAGGCGGCCGATTTCCATTTCCACGTGCTTCAGCTTTTCCTTTTCCCCGGAGGAAATCTCCTGCTTGGGCTGGTGATTTCTTTCGGGCGCGATTTTTTCTTCCGTCTTTTCCTCTTCCTCTACCTCGCCCTGGCGATCCTTTTCAAAGGCTTCCAGGTCCGCCTTCTTTTCCTTGTAGTAGGTGTAGTTCCCCAGGTACTCGGTGAGCTTGCCATGATCCATTTCCACGATACGGGTAGTGATCTTATCTAAGAAATAGCGGTCATGGGATACCACCAGGCAGGTGCCGCCGAAGGCTTCGATGGCCTGCTCCATGATTTCGCGCGTCGGGATGTCCAAGTGGTTCGTCGGTTCGTCCAGGATGAGGAAATTCGGCTTCTCCAAGAAGAGACAAAGGAGCGAGAGCCGCGCCTTCTCGCCGCCGGAGAGCATGGCTACCTGCTTGAATACATCATCGCCTCGGAAGAGGAACATGCCCAACACATTTCGCGCTTCCTTCTCGCCATAGTTGAAGGCCTCTCGCACTTCGTCAAGCACCGTAAGCTCCGGGTGGAGGCGCTCCTGCTCCTGGGAGTAGTAGCCAAGCTTCACATTATTTCCCAACTGCACGATGCCACTATCCGCCGTCTTGTCGCCGGTGATGAGCTTTAGGAGTGTGGTCTTGCCGGCACCGTTTGGCCCGATGAGACCCAGCACCTCGCCCTTCTTCAGGTGAAGATTCAGATTTTCAAAAATCACATGGTCCTTGTAGGACGACTTCGCACGCAGGATGTCCAGCACCTTTTCTGCACATTCCTGGGGCGCATCGAAATGGAATTTCAGCGTCGCCTGGTGCACCGGCTTGTCAAGCCGTTCGAGGCGATTGAGCTGGGACTGGCGACCCCGAGCCTGCTTCGCCTTGATGCCTGCCTTGTAGCGGCGTATATATTCTTCTGTTTCCTTGATGTGCTCCTGCTGCTTGTCGTAAGCCTTCTGGTACGCCTTGTCCTGGATCGTTTTCGTTTCCAGATACCGCGTATAGCCGCCGCGGTAGGAACGGATCTGATGATTTTCCAGATCGATAATCCCCGTGGCTGCGGCGTCTAAGAAATAGCGGTCATGGGAAATCATGAGGATGCCGCCCTTGTAGGAGCGAAGGTAATCCTCCAGCCATTCCAGCATGCCCATGTCCAAATGGTTCGTCGGTTCGTCGAGAAGGAGGAAATCCGGGTGCCGCACAAAGGCCGCCGCCAGATTGATGCGCACCTTCTGGCCGCCGGAGAAGGAGTGGATGTCTCGGTCCCAATCCTCCGCAGTGAAGCCTAGGCCCGTCAGAATTTTCCGCGTGGTGGACTCGTAGTCGTAGCCGCCCAGGAATTCGAAGCGCTCCTCGGCCTTACCGTACTGCTCGATGAGCTTTTCGTCATGCTGATTGCTTTCCAGTTCCTTCGTCAGCGCTTCGATCCGATCCTTATAGTACAACACATCCCGCCAGGCCTCTTCCATTTCCTCGCGGATGGTGTGGGATGTGTAATTGAAATCCTGACGCAGATAGCCGATGATGGCGCCGTCGCTGGCCTTCACCGAGCCCTTGTCATACTCCTCGTCTCCGCGGATGCACTTCAAGAGCGTAGTCTTCCCCGCCCCATTGGCTCCTACGAGCCCGATGCGGTCCCCGCTCCTGACATCGAAGGATACATTTTCAAATACGGTCTTTATACCAAAGGACTTCGACAATCCATTGATTTTCAATACTGCCATGTCTGTCTCCAAAAATAATAATTAGTAGTCAGTGATTAGTGGTTAGTATTTAGTACGCCTTTGGCTTTCGTATCAGTTGGTTATTTACAGCGTTTCCCAGGAAAAGCAATAGTCGTATGAAAATAAAACTAACTCAAAAGGGAAACGCATACTGATCACTGATTACTGAACACTAATTACTAAACCAATACCGTTTAACGGTTCACCTTATAATATCCGCCCGCACGATGATGATGATTTCCGATTCATCACTGGTGTGGCTTTTGCTTTGAAATAATTTCCCTAAAATCGGGATGTCTCCCAGGATCGGCACCTTGCGGAAGGTGCGGCCTTCCTCTTTATCGATGAGGCCGCCGATCACCAGGTCCTCGCCGGATTTCAGGCGTACCATGGTATTTGCCGAGCGAGTGATGATGCGATAGGCCTTCATCTCCGGCACCAGATAAGGCGTCGATACCTCCGCATTCACATCCGCCGTGATTTCATCATTCTCGCTGATGATAGGCGTATAGGTGAGCTTGATGCCTGCATCCTTGTACTCCGTGGCCGTAGTCTTCACGCCATTTTCCATATGCTCCACAATGACAGGGATCTTGCTGCCGATCAAAATTTCCGCCTTGCGGCCATTCATGGTCACCACGTTCGGCTTTGCGAGCACCTTCGCCTTTCCCTTAGTCACCAGCGCATTGAGCTTGGCCTGGAAGAAAAAGGTATACGGGTGCCCTGTCGCCGATTTCCCATAGGAAATACCGGCGTAGCCATCGGGCACCGTCACCTCCCAGCCGCTCTTTGAAATATTCCGCATCTTCGGATTGCCATCAGAGTCATACTTGACGGTACCGTCGTCATTGGTGACGTACTGCTGCTCGGTCCAGCTGTCTCGATTATAGTCAGCGCTGCCGGTGAGACTTTTAAAATCCCAGTCTACACCGAGCTCTTTGGTGAAGCTTTTATTCACCGCGATCACCGCAGCCTCTACCTTCACCTGTTTTTCCGGCACATCGAGAGTACGGATGACGCTCTCCGCCTGCATAAGCTCCGCCGGCGTGCCAGAGAGGAGCACCGTATTCGCTGCCGCATTATAGGAAACCTTTCCCTTGGTCACCATGTGCTCCAGCCCTTCAGCCACTTCCTTCGCCGATGCATAAGAGAGGCGGATCGATTTCGCACCGATGCCCGCTTCCTTTTCAATGACCGAGGAAAATATCAAAAGCGTAGAGCCCGCCTTTCGCCCGGAGAGTCCGCAGGAGGCCATCACCGCCTCCATGGCTTCCTCCGGTGTCACGCCATCCAGATTCGCCGTCACCTTTTCTTTTAGCTGCCCCGCGAAAACTACATTCTGCTTCGTCATTTCCGCCAAGCCCCGGAGCACATCAGCAGCCGATGCATTCACCACGTGAAGGCTTACCGTCTTTCTCTTCTCCTTTACCTTTTCCGCCGGAGCAATCCTTTCCTTCCCCGCCGGAGCAGCTTCGACCTTTCGTGCTTCCAGCTCCGCCGCCATGGTCTCATGGGCACTGCTCTCCAAATCGATGCCGTTCTCCGCTTTCACGCCGAATACTCCGGGCGAGAGAAGAAAAAGCGCACAGCAAAAAGCAGCACCCACCAATCTTGGGGAAACACTGATTAAATCGAAGAGCCAGAAATCATACGAATTTTTATGCAATACTTCGTCAAAGCAATCCTCAAATAGCTCACTATTCTCGGATTACTTTTCCTCGTCTTGCATAAAAATTCTAGAATGATTTCTGGCAACGATTTAATCAGTGTTTCCCTTAGCGGGTGCTGAGCTCGATCACGCCGGAGGCGCCGGCCAATGTGACTGTTTTCTCTCCAATCGATGAAACCTTCCATGGACCTGCACTCTCTCCTTCTCTCACTGTCATAGACTGGCCTTGGCACTCAATGATAGCTCGCTTCTCACTGCCAAAAGCCATGATGCCCCGAAGGGTCGGCTCCGATGCATAGGAAGGCATTTCCTTCGCAGGAGCCACTTTCTTCTTTGGCGTCTCTTTGGTTTCTTCCTTCTTCACCTGATTCGCCTTTTTGATGGCCTCCATGTGAAAGGGATCCTGCAAAGGCTTCGTCCGCACATGCAAAGACGCATCATAGCGCTTTATCGGTTTGTCCCCTTCGATTTCCTCGATGGACACCGTTTCGATCTCTTCCGCAGGAGCCGGCTTGATCGAGACCGTCGCCTTCTCCTTTTCCGGAAAAAGCTTCGACGCCGTCCCTTCTCCCCAAAAGCCCCAAAACGACAAAAGAAGGAGCACTGCGCACAGTAGAGGCCAAGTCCAGCTCTTCATGGCAGCCCTCCTTTTGGTAAGAACGGATATTGCGATAGAGGTTTAGTAGTTAGTAATTAGTGGTCAGTACGCATTTGGCGAAAGCAAGCCGATACATGCTAACCCTCATTCAGAAAAGAGGGACCAGCGTAAATGACTGCGCAGTCAAGTGCGTACTGACTACTGATTACTGATTACTAAGCCACTAAGGAAACGCTGATTCAATCGTTTTCAAAAAATTCTTATGATTTTTGAGTCTTCGATTTAATCAGCGTTTCCCTAGAACTTAAAGTCCTTCGGCATCAGCATGAACTTCGTTTCCTGATCCACGTCATCATAGCGAATCCATGCATAGAACGAGTGCAAATCTCTATAGTAAGTCCAGTAGCGATGCTTCAAACGACCATTGTTGGTATCCACAGTCCAAGATACGCTAAATGCATCATTGTGCGTCGGCTGGATGCGGAAGCCCAGGTCGATAGGTTTGTCACTGCTGTAGCTATCGTAGAGGTAAGGAGAACGACCATCAAATTCGCGGTTTGTATAGCGTACCCAACCATCAAAGGAGCGATAATGCCCGGTAAGGCCTACATTATAGTAAACATTTTCGCGGATACGGCCGCCCCTATAGCTATAGTAATCCTTTGCAAAGCCAGCCTTCCAAGAGAATCGTAAAAACTTTCCAAGCTTCCAGGGATCGCCGGAAATATAGGTGTCAAAACCTTTATGAGTGCCCTTGACCTTACCTTCCTCCCAATAGCCCCATTCTCCCGTAGCTCCCACATAGAAGCGCGAATCGAAGAGATAGAAGTGCTTGGAGTTAAATTCCAAAGATGGCCGTTTCTTGACCCAGATACCGCCATCATCGTTGGTGCTACTTTCCATTTCCGCATAGTGGAAACGCAAAGAGCCCACCGGTGTATCATAGCGAAGACCCACATCGGGCTTGTAGCCGGACTTGGTATACCAGCGATTTTCCAGATAGAAGGTCAGGTTCATATCGCTGTCCAAAGGAATGGTCAGCCCATTCTCCAGACCGAAGCCATTATCGCTATCAAACATCGGACGCGGCAGCAAGGACCACAGGCTCACCTGATCGTGCTTCAAAGAGCCCTTATAAGTAGACAATGTGACAATCACAGTATTTTTGAACATGAGCTTCACATTGTGGGCCACATACTTATCTCCGGGATAAATATCGATAGAATCTGCTTCGATACGATAATCCGGCACCTTAGCCACTGCATGACGGGTCGTGAAATACCCTTTTTGTACAATCATGTGGTTAGCATTTCTATCATAGACGCCGCTATCCCCTTGGAAATAGTAGACATTGCTATCCCATCCCGACAAATTCTCGAAATGACCGATAGCCGCTTTGGCATCATAATCTGCCCGCTCTGCTTTGAGCTTGGTAGTCGGACTCTTCCAGGTCACATCACCGGGGACCACGTATTTCTGAGAAATCGTATTTCCATAGGCGTACTCGGTCTGGTAGGTATCCATCATATGACGAATATCCACCTGACCGAAGGCCTCTACATCACCGGTGGTCTGGTTGTAGTGAAATCGATCAGCCTTCACTACTGCCGGATTTGCCGCGGAAACACTGTTATCTGCCTTGGCCCTTTTCTTCTCAGCAGATATCTTCTTTTCCTTGTCTATATCTTTTTTGGTTTGCTGCTCATCGCGATAGGTGGGACGAAGAATACCCTCATCGATTGACAGGAGCATCTTTTCTGTGTCCTCTTCCAAAGGCAATGCCATACGAATCGATGGAGAGGTGAGCAGCCCACCCTCAGCCGGCTCCGCTGCTCCGGCCGTCACACCAAGGGAGGCGGAGAAGAGCGATAATAGCAGTAACCTTTTCCAATATGTATTATTCATTTCGTACAATCACCACAGATGCATCATCACTTTCAGTTGCCGTCTTTGCGGCACCTGTCTTTCCGCGAGTTGCTTCTAATTCTGCCTTCGCCTCTTCGCTCATAGTCTTTGCTGCCGCCTTTTTCGAAGCAGCGGCCCTTGTAGCAGAGGTCTTAGAAGCAGTGCTATTTCCCGTAGAATTCGAAGTCACCTCTACCGTCACATCCTCCTCCGAGGCTTCCGTAGTCACTGTCGAGCGGCTTACGCGCTTTCTGAGGATAGCCTTGGATACGCCCGGTTTCAGCACAAGCCCCTTGGTCTGCACGGCCTCAGAGGTTTGGATATAGAGCTCCGAGCCAACCGGCAGGACTGCATCCTTTCCTTTGACGAAAAGGCCGCCCACCAGGCCCACAGGGCCCAGTGCCAAAGCACCGATGACCGAAGCACCTACAGCAGCAGCTTCCATTTTCAGCTTTTCCTTCGCTTCCGGCCCAAGTACGGTCGGGATCGATTCATCATCCACAGAGAATACCTGGTCGAAGGAAATATCTACCGCACCGCTACGGCCGAAGCTCTTTGGGCGGCTCACCTTGGTCACCACGCCGCTACCCTGGGCACCGCGAGGGAGCACCAAGACATCCCCTACCAATACATCCTCCTGTACAGTAAAGGTGACTGAGTCGCCTACCTGGCTGGTCTTGCTGCCTACTTCATCATTGAGAGAAATCTTGAAAACCGTATCCGCCGGAAGCTCTACGGTCTTCATTTCATAGTGCTGCGCCCCGTAGACGTCGGTCTCCAGTGTCGCCAAACGCTGGTCCAAGGCGCCGGTCTTTTCCTTCCCGTACACATCGGATTCCAGGATATTCATACGATTTTCCAGTGCATCTACGCTGACCTCATCAGTCAGATAGTATTCCATAGCATTCATGCGGTTCGCAATAGACGGCGTCTGGTCATTGTCATTTTTGACTACATCAGCATAGAGATTATCGATACGATTATCCAAGCCGGAGGCCGATGTATAGCCATCGCCATAAATCACATTATCCGCCTTGTCTACGCGTCCCAGCAAGGAACCGGTCTGCGCACTGCCATAAATGACTTCATCCACACGGTCAATCTTTTCAGAGAGTGTAATTGCCTCTTCTGCCGCCATGACCGGCATTGCGAGGAGTACAGCAATTCCCGCTGCCAATACCATTTTCTTCATCATCTATAATTCCCCCAAGCTATACTTTCACATCAATCACAGCGGATACGCCCACGCCCTGCACACGACTAAAGGACGTCGGATTTACGCTGTCCATAGGAATCAGCCCTTTGATACGGAAAAGCTTATTGTTCCAGCTGATTTCCAGCTGGCCCACTGCCTCGACCTTTTCTACCTGGTCTGCATCGCCGATGACCTGAGCTGCACCGATGTAACCATTATTTCCAATGCTCACGATAGGAACCACCTTGGTGGCATAATTCGTGCCGGCGCCTTCCTTCATCATCACCGAATTGATGGCGCTATTGATAGAATCACCATACTGCGACACCAGGACACCAATGCCGCCCACCTTCACCACGCCGCCAAGGACACTGCCCACATTGAAAGCGGAAACATTCGACAACGCACCGGCCCCAAGCATCATAGCCGCCAGCGCGCACACTGTGAGTCTTTTGAATTTCATAAGAGAGCCCTCCTTTGGGAAATTCGGAAAACCAATTTCCGGATACAAAGGCCGGAAGCGCTCCAGCCATAGTCTTGCTTCTTTCTCTCTCCCGCATAAGCTTCCAAAAGAAACCTACACTCGTTAAATATTATACAATCATTCATATATTTTGCGCAATGAAAAGACGAGAAGAATTTACGAAATAAGAAGCTGTGTAAATTCCTAGGGAACCTCCATAAAAATAGCATTTAACCCGAGAATCCTTTTTGCTATGGAGCCACAGATTAAATGCCAAGCGTCTCTATCAAAATCCCAAACCTGAGAGGCGACAAAACACGTTCACGTTATCTCAAATTCTCAGTGCCCACAACGTCCCTTGTAGGAAAGTCCCTTTTCGAAATCGCCGGCGATGGTCATGGACTGGTCATAGTCGTCGGTGAGATAATCCGCCAAAAGGCCCACCTTGAATTTCTTCGGGTCGTTGTCGCCCCGTTCATCATTCACCGTAAGCACATAGTCCAAGGCCTCGGCAGTGTATTTCGCGCTGTCGGTCATATGCATGATAATGATAGAGCCTTTTCTTACATTTCCTGTTTCATCATAGAGCCCGTGCTGGATAGCGCCGATCATGGTCTGCAGCGACGGCGCGGCGTAGTCTTCTGTGCTATCGAATCCGGAAACCAGGTAACTGTAGCCGGCATTGAAAATCGTTTTGACCCCAGTGCGGCTGATGGCCAGCGTTGGCGGACGAAGGAAACGGGTGAGCGCCGGGCGACCATCCACGGTCACATCACCGATGGTCTTGGCTAGTTCCACATACGAGGCCTTCACATCTTCCTCGTATTCCTCCGTAGTCATAGGCTTCATATTGCCGCCATAGGTAGCCGCCTGCTCCACCATAGGGCGATGACTATGGGTATGAGACGCGATCTCATGTCCCTCTTCGGCGATGGCGCGAAGAAGGTTCGGATTGTTTTTTACATTCCAAGTAATAATAAAGAAAGTGCCTTTGACTTTATGCTTTCGGAGCACATAGAGCAGATGATTCAATGAGCAGTCGGTGCTCCAATCGTCGAAGGTGAGGAAAATGGTATTGTCATTCACCGTTTTGATGACGCCGGTCTGATCCAGCTTTTTCATTTCGGCAGAAGAAAAATCTCGAATGCGGTCCGTGGCGTTTACCAATGGCGAACCAATGTAGCGCCGCCCCATTTCTTCCATCACATTTCTTTCATTGACTTCCTCTACAAAATTCCCGGGACGAAAGCTCAGCGGCACGCGGTTCATGTCCACCGGGTACACCCAAAGGTGACCTCCGTCGGCCAAGACCTCGCCTACCGATGCGAAATGGTATTCCGAATCATTATTTGGATTTCCCTCCGGCGTATCACGGAAGCTCCGATACGCAGCGCTGTCTACTTTATCTCGCTTCACCAGCTCCAAAAGATTTCCTACGATTTCCGGCGAATCCAAATAATCCAAGCGGCCATAAATAATTTGTCCCCGGCCCAAGGCGAGAATGGATTTACCAAAAAGATCCGCATATATTTCCTCTGCGCTCTGGGCCTCCTTGTCCTTGGTCTGCACCAGGTTCACCGTCTGCCCCAAAAGCGACACGCCCATGGCAGAGCAGGCTTCATTGACCGCCGGCTTTTCGCTGCCAAAGACCTGGCGTGCAATCACCGGACGCACGCCAAAGCGAGCGGACAGATTTTTCTGCAGCCGCTCGATCTGCGCGCAGGTCTCGTAGAAATCCCCCTCGGTGCCTGTTCGAAGCCCAAGGCCCAGCTCGTGGCCGCGAGAAATAATTTCACTCACCACGTCAGGGTACTTTCGTATCTCCAGCTCCGTCACGAAGAAGGTGGCCTTCGCACCCATGGCATCCAAGTGGCTTAGCATATCCTCCACGGCTTCTTTCTTCGTGAGCCCGCCAAAGGTCACGACCACCTTCTGCGCTGTGGTGGTGAGGAAACGCTCCTTCGGCACTTTCCGTCCTTCGTTCTCTTCCCGCAACGCATCATACCGCGCCTTCGCCTCTGCCGTATAGGTCGGCGCCTTCACCTGCGCTGCTATGGCCGGCTGGGCACTGGAAATATCTGTGGCACCGGCGAGTCCGCCAAAGAAAGTGGCTGCCAAAGAGGCGGCCAGAAGAATTTTCCATTTCCTCATGATTGAGCACCTTCTAATTTACATTGGTATTTAAAGCGTATGTCTTATAGTAATCAGTGATCAGTAATTAGTGATCAGTACGCGTTTGACTATTGTCTCATTTACGCCGCTACCAATATATGGTTAGTGTTAGAACGCAGTCAAATGCGCCCTGATCACTGACCACTAATTATTGATCACTAACCCTCCCACGCTCAGCTTCCCAGCCTCCATAGCACCGCCTCGGTCATTCCCTTTTTCGCTGCCAGGGTGACCCAGGCGGCCAGGGTTTCCTCGTCGGCGTACCACACCTCGTAGGTGCTGCCGTCGTAGGAGTAAGAGAAGTGGAGAGTCGCACTATCGGGATCTCTCTCCGGCGTGATTTTATTCACCCGCGCTAGCTTCACTGCATCCGCCTCGGTGATGAAGCGGGCCTTCCCCTTCTTGAGTCCCAAAAGGCCGGCATCCTGCCACAGGCAGCCGCCATTGGAAAATGCCACGCCCCGCTTCGCCGGCAAAGCCTCCATCTTTTGGATCGTCTTTTCGATGAAGCTTCTATTCGCCTTCGGCCCGGGGCCGCTGTGCTTGCCGTAGAGATTATAAAGCATCACGATGTACTCCGGTCCGGCGCTGTAGGCAGCATCAAAAGGCACCGATGGCTCCAGGATGATGCGAATCGGTAGAGGATTGGCATCGCTCAAAGACTCCACAAAGAGAGTCTTGGTAAAAGCCGCAAAGCTTTGCAAGACCTCCGGATCCTTGGCGATTTGCTCATAGTCGATGTCGATCCCGGCGGCGCCATAGGACTTGGCGATGCTCAATATTTCCTTCGCATGGGCCTGACGGCTTCGCTCACTCTTCAAAAGCGTTTTCAGAATCTCGATGTCCTTGCTGACCTCTTCCCCATTGGGCTTAGCCACGTCATTCACAAAGGTGAGGTAGAAGGGCTTCCCCGCATCCTTCACGGGAAGCTCCTTGGGCTTTCGGAAATGTCCCTTCGCATCCATGCGGATGGCGAAGTAGGAAATGGAATCCCATTTCTTTTTGTTCTTCTCGAAATCCGCCATCCCCTTGTCCTTGTCCCAGTACACCACCCAGGCAGACTCGGAAATCGGCGGATGACTGCCGCTCTTCAAAGGCTCCGCGCTGCAGCCTGCGGTCAGAAGGATAGACAAGCAGAGGGCAGATAGAGTGATTCGTTTTAGTTTCATGTTTTTATTCCTTTTTTAGGGCTGGAGATTCAGTAATTAGTGATCAGTAATCAGTAGTCAGTACGCATCTGGCTGCAGCCTCATTTACGCCGTTACCGATATCGGTAACAGCGCAAATGAGGAAATATCTAAACGTGTCCTAATCACTGACCACTAATTACTAATTACTAATCACTACAATCAGAAGTGCGTCAGGAACCAGCCCAGCACGGACTCCCATTTCTGGTTGGCGTCAAATTTCCATTTATCAAGGCCCGCAAGCTCGGTGGAGTAAATCACGCTTTCCTTGCTGCCCAAGGGCGTGGTGATGATGAGGCGCTCGAAGACGCCATCGTATACATCATCGGCCAGGTTTCTCTGGCTCCAGGCATTGCTGTCCCAGCCGGCCCAGAGACCGATTTCTCTGCCTTCCATGGGTTCTACTTTCACTTCAGCCACTTGCTTGCCGTCTAAGAAAAGGGAAACCGTATGTCCTTTGGCACGAATTTCCAGCTCTCGATCCAGGCGGCTATGGAAGCTTTCCTGGGCGATGTACTCATCGTCCCCTTCCTTCACGGTGGTCGCCTTTTGATCCTTGGTAGCTTCGAGGCGAGCGGCGTAGGCTTTCGCCTTTCCGGTGGTGGAGGCGTAACGGGTCAGCGCAGAGAGGACGCCCTCGCGGACATTCTTCTTATCCTCCTCGATAGAAATCGGTTCGATGCCGTCCAGGATGGAGAGTCTTTCTTCAAAGAGCTTTTCCTCCTTGCCATCCTTTTTCATGGAGAGCACTAGCTTCCCCTGCTCGATGCCGGCAGCGAGATAGGAGGTGAGATCCTTATTTCCGCGGAAAAGCACCTTCTGCCCGCCGAAGGTATTTCCTTCCAAGCGGACTTTGATATTGACATCCTTGTAGCTGCTTCGATTCTTGAGACGCAGGAGGCCCTCGCCTTCCGGAAGGGAAGTGACGATGACGCTTTCCTCTTTATACTGGGCGGCGCCCTTCAGGATATTCCACTCGGACATGCGCACATCGCCCTTCTTGAAGGTCACATCCTGATGGGTATCATACTTGATGCGCATCAAGAGATGATTCACCGGCCAATAGGGCTGCGGCTGCATACGGGTGAGATCGTAGAGGCTGCTGTCTCTTTTGTTGAAGGAGTAGCCTTCGCGATTGAAATTGATAGTGAAAAGCTCGCGGATCCATTTCTCATTTTCTTTGGAAACAGAGAGGGCATTGCCAAATTTCCCTGTGTTGGAGTGCATCAGGACGTACACCGGCGGCACATAGCCAAGGCCGGCTTGGTAGAGCTCCTGCAGGCGGCTATAGTCATAGCCCACGCGGCGCTTCATGTGATCCAAGGTCTCTACCGGGATGCGGTCCTTGTCGCGGATGTAGTCCATCAGATAATGGTTGTAATCACGGCCCAGGTAGGCGCGCATCATATTATAGGTCAAGGGATCCAGCTCGCCGATGAAATTTTCGTAGCGATCGTACACATTGATGTATTCCAGTCGGTAGCCATTGGTGCCCAGCTCCCAGAAGGTGGAGTCGGTGAGACTCTTCAGATCATCAGGACGCAGGAATTTCGGATCCTCGTGGTCAAATTTCTCGGGGTACGACATCATGACGCCCTTGAAATTGAGATCCTCCAAAATTTTATCCGCAAAGATAGCGGTGTCTCGGCGGCCATCCTCAAACATGAGGTACATGGATTTCTCCGGCAGCGGAGTCCCGCTCTCGTAGTAGCTTTCGATGTCCTCGTGGGTGATGGTCACATAGCCCTCATCCTTCAGGGCCTCCAAATGCTCGCGGAGCTGCTTCTCACCGATCAGGGTAGACGTGTCGCCGATGCGATCCACGCCGAAGTAGGAGAGCGCGATGAATCCGGTATCGGTGGTAGCGCTCACATCCTCTTCATGGAATGGCTCGTAGGTCCTCTCATGGAAAAAGGTTTCCCACAAAAGATAGAGAAGCCCCAGGACCACCAGGATTTCTAAAATCGTCCGCAGACGCTTCACGCGATTTTTCTTTTTCGTAAATCCTTCATCGCCTAAGGTCATGTAGCTTCACCTGCTTCCTTTGGGCCTTTTTGTTTCTTTTTCTTCTTTTCCGCTTCGCGCACGTCCGCCGGGGTCATGCGTGTGCCCCAGGTATCCTTCCAGAAGGTGAACCAAGCCACCGGCATCTGCCACAGAAGCACAGCCTCATAGTACAGGCAGAACCAAATGCCGAAGACCCAGGTGGAGCTTTTCCGTAGAAATAGCTGCGCCATACTCATGAGCAACGCCATGAGGGCCATACCCACCAGGAAGGTGGTCGGAAATACGCGATGCATCAGAGGGATGTAAATCAGATTGTAGATCACCACCACCGGCGCCGCGATAGGCACTAGAAGGCCGAAGTAGAAGGAAATCGCCATGAATGGTTCCTTCTTCCACATGTAGCGGCCGGCAATCAAAGATTCGCGGAGCCAAGAGCGCTTCCAACGCATCTGCTGCTTCAAGAAAACCTTATAGCTTTTCGGCACGATGGTCTCGCAAATGGCCGTGTCCTGGTAGGTGGTGCGGTTGTGACGAAGGATGAAATTGGTGAGACTGCGATCGTCGCCAAAGGTGGCCCGCCGTCCCATGAATTGCTGATGCAGCCAGGCATCACAATATTTCTCCACCAAATCCTTGCGGTAGCAGGACAGCGGCCCGGAGAGGCAGGTAGCTGCGTCAAAGAAGCCCTCCGCTGCCTTCATGACACGGAAGGCGATGTAGTAGCGCACCGCCTGCATCTTCGTCAGCGAATTGGTGAAGGTATTCGCCACGTCCGTACGGCCGCAGACGCCGCCCATTTCCTTATCCTTGAAGGGCTGCACCACATTGCGCACCGCGTAGGGCGAAAGAAAGGAGTCGGAGTCTACGAAAACCAGAAGCTCGTGCTTGGCCAGCCGCATGCCCCGGGCCAGCGCCTCGCGCTTGCCGCCGTTCTTAGGCTGCACGAAAAGAGAGAGCCGATCCCGGATATGCCCCTCCGGATTGTCCTCGTCCAACTTCCGAATGATTTCCTCGATCTTCTCCACCGAATGGTCCGTCGATCGATCATCCACCACGATGACTTGTAGCTTGTCCGGCGGGTAGTCCTGATTCATACAAGACAAGATGGTGCGCTGGATCCAGGTTTCCTCATTGAAGCAAGGAATGATCACCGACACCCCCGGCGTGTAGTGGATGTCCACCGGCACAGGCTTGTAGAAAATCGCAAAGAAATAGCGGGACAGCAAAAATCCGGCAGTGATGATACTGTACAGGTACAAAAATTTATTGAATTTGAAATAGATCACCGACTCCGCCCGCATGAGGAGGATGATGAGGGAAATGCAGAACAGCAAAAACGCTGACCCGGCGATGAGATACTTGCCCCGCTTCCCTTGGTAATACTCGGCCAAGGATTTCCGGAAATGGATGCCAAAAGCCGGGTGCCCCTCCCTGTCGAAGGAGCGCACCACCTCGCCGGCAAGGCCCTTGACCTTCATCTCGTAGCCCTCCGGCAT
>CAVKMC010000002.1:0-25298 GCA_963657285.1 Agathobacter sp. | reverse complement strand
GCCATGACGCTCGAAGTTCATGGCTCTTTTTTTCGCATTATCACCCCAATACCACACGGTCGCTCATAGCGCCGGCGGTTTCTTCGAATTTCTTCAAGAGATCTTCGATGGTAAGATTTTTCTTTTCTTCCGGTGTGTAGTCTGCGATGATGCGGCCGCTATTCATCATGATGAGGCGGTTGCCGTATTTCAAAGCATCACGCATGTTATGGGTAATCATGAGCGTAGTCAAGTGCTGCTCGGTGACAATTTCGTCGGTGATCTTCAGCACCTTCGAAGCGGTCTTCGGGTCGAGGGCTGCCGTCGGTTCATCCAGGAGCAGGATGTCAGGCTTCTTCATGGTGGCCATGAGGAGGGTCAGTGCCTGGCGCTGGCCGCCGGAGAGGAGGCCAATGCGAGTGCCCAGACGGTCTTCCAGGCCCAAGTCCAAGCGTGCCACCATGTCTTTATATTTCTGATGATCCCCCGAAGAGAAGGCCCAGCGAAGGCGGCGGCTTTCTCCGCGGCGGGCTGCGAGGAGCAGATTTTCTTCTACCTGCATGCCGGCAGCGGTGCCTTTCAGTGGATCCTGGAATACGCGGCCGATGTATTTCGCTCTTTTGTATTCGCTCACCTTGGTCACATCGTGGCCATTGATTTCGATGGTGCCGCTATCAGGAATGTAAGCGCCTGCGATGGCATTGAGAAGCGTACTCTTCCCGGCGCCGTTGCCGCCGATGACGGTGCAAAAATCCCCATCATTCAAGGTGAGGGAAAGACCATTCAGCGCTCTCTTTTCGTTATTTGTGCCTTTGAAAAAGGTTTTGTAGATTTCAGTAATTTTTAACATCTTCCCTGCCTCACTTTCCTACATTGAGCTTGCCTTTGATCATCGGAGCAGCCAACGAAAGCACTACGATGATAGCAGTGAAGAGTTTGAGATCATTTGGCGGCATGCCGAGGTAGAGCACCACAGCGATAACCACGCGATAAATGACAGAGCCAAGGATGACAGCGATGAGGGACGCAGAGAAGCTATCCACACCGAGGAGCACCTCGCCGATGATGACAGACGCCAGGCCGATAACGATGGTGCCGATGCCCATGCCTACATCCGCGAAGCCATTGTTCTGGGCTACTACCGCGCCGCACAGACCGATGAGCGCATTGCTCAGGAAGAGTCCGATGATGATCATGGTATCCGTATTCACGCCCTGGGCGCGCACCATCTGGGTGTTATAGCCGGTAGCGCGGATGCACATGCCCAGCTCGGTGCCGAAGAACCAGTACACGAAAGCGGAAATCAGAGCCAAGAGTACAGCCGGCACGATGAAAGCAGCCACCGAATTGCTCACATGGAGAAGCGCAGCGGTATTAGAGAAAATAGTGTCTACACGGAGGAGGGAAATATTCGCCTTCCCCATGATGTGCAAATTGATAGAGTAAAGGGCAATCATGGTGAGAATCCCGGCGAGAATCGCAGGAATTTTGAGCTTCGTATAAAGAATCCCCGTAATGATACCGGCGACTACACCACCAAAAGCACCGGCAGCAATGGCCAGCCAAGGAGATGCGCCGGCAGCGATCATGGTCGCCGCGATAGCGCCGCCTAGCGGGAAGCTACCTTCACAAGTCATGTCCGGTACATCCAGTACACGGAATGAAAGAAATACACCAATAGCCAGCATGGACCACATCAGGCCCTGTGCGACTGTGGAAAAAGCTAAATCTACCATTTACAACCAATTCTCCTTTTCTACTATCCTATAGAGATTGCGGGAAACATTTCCCTAACTACTGATCACTACTCACTGATCACTAAACCGATAGCGCTATCCACCGCTACCTACGGTCTCGCCGGCAGCCCATCGTAGAGATAGAGCTTTCTCGCCCGCTGCCACAGGTCGCCGGGGCAAGGGATATTCATCGCATTCATCTGCTTCATATTGAGGACCAAATCCGGATCCTGCTGCTTGGTCACCGGGATTTCCTTCGGCGTCACCTGTCCCGCGAGGAGCTTGCAAGCGATACGCCCGCCGCTAAAGCCCATGCGGTAGTAAGACGGCGAAATAGAAATCACCGCTCCGCGAGATACCATTTCCGACTGCTCTCCGATGATGGGCACATGGGCCGCATTGGCCGCCTCCACCAATTCATCGAAATGAGCCAGCACCAATGGATCCTCCGGCGCATAAATAGCCTTCACCTTGGAGACCATTTTTTCAAATACCGGCTTGGCCAGCTTGTTTTCCTCGTAAGGCGCTTCCACCAAGGTCAAAGCCTTCTGCTCGGCTACGGCCCGCAGGACCTTCACCTGCCTCATGGAGCCTTCGTCCTTCGGGTTATAGACGATACCCAAGGGGTCAAGCTTCATGAAGCGGGACGCCATGCGCACTTGGGTCACCACCTGGGGATAATCACTGATGCCTGTGAAATTTTCGAAATCTTCATAGGCTTCATTTTTTTGGAAATACAACACCCCTACCCCAACAACAGGAATCGTCTTGGTCGCTTCAGCAGCTGCCTTGGCGGAAGGACTTCCAATGGCGATCAAAAGATCCTTCTTATTTCTTGCAAATTTCTTTGCTCCATTGGAGAGCTTTTTCTCATTGCCTTCACCCTTGATGATGTCGATTTTCACATTCTGACCATCATGGTAGCCACCGGCTTCCAAAGACGCCAGGACGCCTTCGAGCATCTTATCCTGCTCCGGTAAATCATCAGCCTGCAAAATCCCGATGCTGTACACATCCTTTGCCGGTATAGGCAGGACCGGCTCAGTCTCCTTTCCGCTTCCCTTATACAAAAGCACGGCTATTGCCACATTGCAAATAGCGAAGATCAGCATGAGCCACCACAGCTGTTTTAATTTCGAAGCCAATGAACTTACCCTTTCCTAAATTTTTGAAACAGTGGGAAATCCGCGTTTCCCTTTCCTCCCATATCCTATATAGAAGGAAGAGTAACCCCCTTCGACGCGATGACGAAGGGCGTTACTCTACGATTTTTCTATGAAACTATCACACCAGGTCAGCCCGGTCCAGGACAGACTGCGGTACCTTGAGTCCTAAGGATTCCATCTCTGCCTTATTGATGTAAAGCTTCGATTTCTCAGCCCCTTCTACAGGGAAATCCTTCACCTGCTTATTGCCCTTCAGGATTTCTACCGCCATCTCGCCGGCTCTATGACCGATGTCGTAGAAGCTGATGGACTCGGATGCGAAGACTCCGGACTTCACGTGACCGGCCTCTGCGCCGTATACCGGGATCTTTTCCTTGTTCGCCACAGACATCAAGGTCGGGATAGAGGATGCAATGATATTATCCGTCGGTACGAAAATCGCCTCTACCTTACCGCCCAAGAAGCCTTCGGCTACCTGCTGCACATCATTGACAGAATTGACTGTGAGCTCTACCACTTCGATGCCAAGGGGAGCGCAAGCCTTTTTCAGACGGTCTGCCTGTACCACCGAATTGATTTCACTGGAATTGTAAATGATGCCGATCTTCTTGATGTTTGGCTGGATTTCTTTGATCAAAGCCACCTGCTTATCCAAGGGGCCTCTATCGTGAGTACCAGTCACATTGCTATCCGGCGCGCTTTCCGATTTCATAAGCTTTGCATTCTCGAAATCAGCGATAGCCGTGCAAATAATCGGAATCTTGTCCGTCGCATTCGCCATGGTCTGGGCCGCCGGAGTAGAAATCGCAGCAATCAGATTGTAATTGCCCGAAACAAAACGGTTGGCAATAGAACGCAAATTGGACTGATCCCCCTGCGCATTCTGCTGATCGATTTCCACCTTGTCTTTGATATCCGATGCATTGATCGCATCTACAAAGCCCTTATTGGAATCATCAAGCGCCGGGTGCTGTACAATCTGCACTACCCCAACCTTCATTTTTCCTTCGCTCTTGCCGCCGCCATCAGAGCCGCATCCGGCAAAAACACCGGCAGCCATCAGACCGCAAAGACCCACTGCCAATACCTTTTTCCATTTTTTACTTCCTACCATTCTACTTTTCCTCCATTCTACATTTTCATTTGCAAAGGCACCTGTCACATCGTCATTTCCTAAAAATCCTATCCTACAAAAATACTAATGACATGCAACATCGATAACCTATGCATTGGATTGACGCTATTATAACACATAGTCATAGTTTTTGCGAAATATTTCTAAATCTTTTTGAAAATAACGGTGGTGGGTTAGTAGTCGGTAGTCGGTGGTCAGTAGTCAGTACGCATGAATCCGATTTTCGACCAACCTCCGCTGCCACGCTATCCCTCTCCTTCCAAAGGAAGGCTATCAAATGGAAGTAGCTGAGCCCCGACTACCGACTACCGATTACCGACTACTAAACCACTACCGCCATTTTTAGAGTCGCTTCAAGAAAAAATGATCCATAGTGCTATGAAGCACAGCGGCAGGCTTTTCGATTTCTTCAAAACCCATCTTTCTATAGAGCGCCACCGCCACCTGGAGGAAGCGGTGGGTTTCGAGGTATAGAGATGTATAGCCGGCGACCTTCGCCCAAGCTTCTGCCGCATGCACCAGCTCCTTGCTGTAGCCCTTCCCTTTCACGCTATCGGAGAGGTACAGTTTCTGCAGCTCCGCGCCGTTCTCCATGCCGCCAAATTCGGCGACGCCTACGCCGCCGATGATCTGCTCCTCGTCGTCCAAAGCGATGAAATAGCATCTTTTCTCCGGTGCGCTATTGTAGAAGCTGCTCAGATGGTCCAGCTCCGGATCATAGTACGCCGTCCCGGGGATGTCCAGATGCAGCTTCTCCAAATTATCTCTTACAATCTTCGCCATCGCTGCATCATCAGCAGCGGTGATTCTTCTCAGTTTCAATGTCCCATTTTCTCCACATAAAATTTCGCTATACTGCGTTCTTTCGCCAAAGGACTTTCCCATTAAAAGGTGAGTCGCATCTGGTGCCATACCACATTTCCGTGCGTAGATTTCTCAGATACACCTTCATCCACAAAGCCGAGCTTCCCATAGTAGTGAATCAGGTGGTCTTTGCAAGTCAATACAAGGCCTTTTCTCCCCTGTTTCCGCGCATCCTCGATGGCCCGGCGAAGCAGCTCCTCCGCGTAGCCATGGCGGCGATAGGACGGGATGGTATTGACGCCAAAAATCATTTGCCATGCCCCATTTTCATCATGCATGTCTGCTTTTTCATACATGTCATCGGTCAGATCGGCTGCATCAGTCACCAGGCCATCTACGAAGGCGATCAATTTCTCCTCATCAAACATCAGCCAGAAATGATTGCCGTAGTAGGCGACGCGATCCACAAATTCCTCTTCTGTAGCCGCCTCAGCAGCAGGGAAACACTCTGCCTCCACTGCTGCAATCGCCGGAAGGTCTTCCTTCACTGCATATCTTACATTCATCATTATATTCTCCCCATTTTTCTTACCATTTTTTGCACTTTTATTTCCTGAATTGCAATGAATCAAGAAAAAGACTTAGACATATATAATAAAAAAACTGTGAGAAAATAGCAACTATTTTCCCACAGTTCCTTAAAGTCCCTGTTTCCTCAGCATCAAGGATTAGACAATCTTTTCTCCGTGATAGAGTTCGCCGTCGATGTCCGGCTTCACGCCATAGCCAATGGCCCATTCGCATTTGTATTTCAGTGCCTGGGCGTGGATATTTTTCACCTTGTCGATGGTCTTCACCACTTTGGCCGGCACACCTACCACCAAAGAATTCGGCGGGATCACCTGATTTTCCAGTACCAAAGCGCCGGCAGCTACGATGGAGCCGCGGCCAATCTTGGCGCCGGTCAGGATGGTAGCGCTCATGCCGATGAGTACATGGTCTTCGATTTCGCAGCCATGGACGCAAGCGCTGTGGCCGATGGTCACATAGTCACCGATGATGCAGGGATTGTTGTCTGCTACATGCAGGCACACCAGGTCCTGCACATTGCTGCATTCGCCTACGGAAATATAATTCACATCGCCGCGAGCCACCACGCCTGGCCACAGGCTAGCATATTTGCCGACTCTTACATCACCGGAAAGAAATACCTGGGGTGCTACAAATGCATTGGCATCGATCTGCGGGATCTTGCCATTGAAGGATTCATTGGAAAGAGTATACATAGAAACGCCTCCTCAAAAAACATATAGATTTTTTGCTATCTGTATTATACTACAGGTCTTTTTTATTTTCTACATATTATTTGAAAGGAGGACTTCAGACGCCCCATCATCCGGCCTTACGGCCACCTTCTTCCCGGAAGAAGGCAAATCAAAAAGCCGCGACGATTCGCGGCTTTTGGGTAGAAATTTTATTTCACTACTTTATCTGTATTTTCAGAAAGTCCCGGGAAGTCCAGGGTAGCGAAGAGATTGTGCAGGGTTTCGTTCTTACGAATCTGCTGCACGGTACCGTCTTCATGGACCAGGATTTCCTGGTGACGGAGGCGGCCATTGTAGTTATAGCCCATGCTGTGGCCGTGCGCGCCGGTGTCATGGATCACGATGAGGTCGCCCATTTCGATTTCCGGCAGCTCTCTCTGGATAGCAAATTTATCGCAGTTTTCACAGAGGGAGCCGGTCACGTCATAGACATAATCCTTCGGCGCATCAGCCTTGCCCAGAACGGTGATGTGGTGGTAAGCGCCGTACATGCCCGGACGCATAAGGTCAGCCATGCAAGCGTCAGTGCCGATGTAGTCTCTGTAAATGTGCTTGTAGTGGATGGCTTTGGCTACCAGGAAGCCGTAGGGGCCGGTCACCATGCGGCCACATTCGAAGGAAATACGGGTATGGTCGAAGCCCACCATTTTTTCTTCGTAGAGAATCTTCGCGCCTTCGCCGAGGCCTTCCAGGTCCACCGGATCCTGCTCCGGACGGTAAGGAATGCCGATGCCGCCACCGAAGTCGATGAAGGAAACGGTGACGCCCTTTTCTCTTTTGATTTCATTGGCCAGGTCAAACATCATGCTGATGGTGCCCAGAAGTCCCGGGAGCTGCAGCTCTGCGGAAATAACCATGGTGTGGATGCCGATGTAGGAAATTCCTTTTTCCTTTGCCCAGTCCACGCAGGTCATGAGCTGGTCCTTCATCATGCCGTACTTCGCTTCCTGTGGGGTGCCGATGATGGCATTGCCGCGAGCCAGGTCCGGGCCCGGGTTGTAGCGGAAGCAGATTTTCTTCGGGATGATGCCCAGTCTTTCCAGATCTGCCAGGTTGGAAACATCGTCGAGGTTGATGATAGCGCCCAGTTCATTGGCCTTCAGGAATTCTTCATCCGGTGTATCATTGGAAGAGAATACGATCTCGTCGCCGGTGATGCCCACGGTTTCAGCCAGCACCAGCTCAGCCATGGAGCTGCAGTCTGCGCCGACGCCGAGAGTCTTCAGGCTCTTCATGATCCACGGATTCGGAGTCGCTTTCACAGCGAAATATTCATGGAAATTCGGATTCCAGGAAAATGCCTTCTGCAGGCGTTTCATATTTTCGTGAATGCCTTTTTCATCATAGATATGGAACGGTGTCCCATACTGAGCAGCCACGTTGCGAATCAATTCGTCACTAAATGGAATTTTCTTTTCGTTCATCCCCTGAACCCTTCTTTCATAAATTTTTGTATCGTTTAAAATCGATGATTCATTATAACATATAGTCATATGATTGACTATGGATAATTTTAGAGAATATCTATGCTTGACGCTGGAGGTTTAGTAGTCAGTAATTAGTACTTAGTAATTAGTGATCAGTACTTAGTGATCAGTAGTCAAGCGCGCCCGGCTACTAACTACTAATTCCTAATTCCTAATCACCGACCGCTAAATAAAAGAAGCCGCCTAGACGATCATCTAAGCAGCTTCTTTACTATGCCCCTATTTATTTGTTGTTTGCATTGGTGACAGCTTTCTTGCTGTATTCATCAGTCCATTTCTTGAAGTTTCCGTTGTCGGTATTTTCTTTGATGACTTCGTTCACTACAGCGAGGACATCTTCATTGCCCTTCTGGATAGCGGCTGCAGAGTTCTTCACAGCATTCGGGAATTTGATTTCTGCAAACTGGAGGTCGTCATTGAAGACTACATACTGCTGGCCTACGATGCCTTCGACTACCAGGCCATCGACCTTGCCATGCTTCAGTTCCAGTACCACTTCCGGCACATGAGCCAGAGCTACCATCTGAGCGTCTTTGATTTCCTTCTTAGCCAGAGCTTCCTGGGTGGTGGATTTCTGTACGCCGATGGTCTTGCCATAGAGGTCTTCCAGCTTCTTGTATTTATCTGCATCAGCCTTGCGAATGATGACCAGCTGCTCGGTGGGCAGGTAGTCATTGGAGAAATCCATGGTCTTTCTACGTTCATCAGTCGGGTTGATGCCGGCGATAGCGAGATCTACTTTGCCGCTGGTGAGGGAGGTCAGGAGGGCCTGGAAATTCATATCCTGTACTTCCAGCTTCACACCCAGCTTGTCAGCTACCTTCTGAGCCAGTTCCATATCGATACCGATGACCTTCTTTTCGCCAACGGAGGTATCTACGAATTCATAAGGAGGATAGCCGGAAGCGGTGCCGACTACGATCTTGCCGTCTTTTTTAATCTTCTGCATCAATGCGCTTTCCTTCTGCTGAGAAGAAGAAGCTGCAGAGGATGCTGCCGGCTTGCTGTCGCCGCAACCTGCCAGGGTAAATGCTGCCATTGCTGCCAAACCAAGAGCAGCTGCTTTCCATGCTTTGCTATGTTTCATCATCATGATCCACCTCTTAAAATAATGTATCTTCGGCTTTTCCGAAGCTTTCATTTTTGTATGCACACATGATAGCATTTTTATGCATGCTTGTCAATAAATATTCGCATTTTATTCAAAAAATGATGGAAATATAAGCCATGCTTCCTCCGAGTGAGAAGTAGCCCATAGTCGGTGGTCGGTAGTCGGGTCGCGTTTAGCGCCTTTCGCACATATCGGTTTTACCTGTATATGAAATATGATTTACCGCGTCCGGATGACTGACCACTGATTGCTAAACACGAAAAAAGCCGCGGTCTCCCGCGGCTTTTATAAAGCTGTATAATTATTTAGCTTTTTCTACAGCGATCTTGCTGTATTCATCAACCCATTTTTCGAACTGACCGGATTCGGTGTCCTGTTTAATGATTTCATTGATGATCTTCACCACATCATCATTGCCCTTCTGGAGAGCTACAGCGGAGACCTTCTTTGCGCCTTCGAACTGTACATCAGCCAGTGCCAGGTCATCATTGAATACCAGGTACTGTTTCGCTACGACGCCTTCCAAGACAATGCCGTCGAGCTTTTCATTTTTCAGCTGGAGGATAGCATCCGGCACGCTGGAGAGGCCGAGAGCCTTCGCACCTTCTACCTTCTGCGCGGTAGCTTCCTGGGTGGTGGATTTTTCTGCGCCGATGGTCTTGCCCTTCAGGTCAGCAGCGGTCTTGAATACGTGCTGGTTCTTCTTCAGCACCAGAAGCTTCTGTTCGGTCGGGAGGTACTGGTCGGAGAAGGCCATGGATTTCTCTCTTTCCGGAGTCGGGGATACGCCGCCTACAGCGATATCTACCTTGCCGGAGGTGACAGAGGAGAGGAGCGCGGAGAAGCCCATATCCTGTACTTCCATAGGAACGCCCAGCTTTTCGGAAATCTGTTTGCACATTTCGATATCGAGACCGATAACGGCTTTGTCAGCAGACTGTGCATCGACGAATACATAAGGAGGATAGCCGGAGGAGGTGCCGACGATGAGCTTGCCTCTCTTCTTGATGGTTTCCATCAATTTGCTCTGGGAAGCAGATGCAGAAGCGGCCGCAGAGGAAGCAGCCGGTTTGCTGTCACCGCAGCCGGCCAAAAGGAATGCACCGGCAGCACAAGCGCCGAGAAGTGCCAATTTCACACATGTTTTCATAGTGAATGCCTCACTTTCTTTTTAATGGATTGGGAAATTCCAAAGAAATAGTACAGGAATGAGCTCCCTGTGTCAATGACTTTTTATCAAATAGTGGTTGAGGATTAGTAGTTGGTAGTCGGTGGTCGGGCCGCGTTTAGCCCCTCTCGCACATATCGATGTCACTGGTACGTGTGCACGGGCGTCAAATGCGCCCCGACTACCGATTACCGACCACCGACCACTCAATTATTTCTTCGCATTTTCCACAGCCTTCTTGGTCATTTCATCGACCCATTTGTCGATATTGCCATTGGCCTGGTTTTCTTTGATGACTTCATTGATGACGGCTACTACATCATCGCTGCCTTTGGGTACTGCCACAGCAGAGCCACCGGTGTATTTATCGAAGTACACATTGGTAGCTGCCAGGTCGTCATTGGTGACCAGGTACTGACCGCCTACGATGTTCTGCACAGCCACAGCGTCTACCTTGCCATGCTTCAATTCCAGGAGCGCATCTGGCACTTTGCCAAGAGCTACCACCTGGCCGTCTTTGATCTGTTCATTGGCCAATTTTTCCTGGATGGTGGATTTCTGTACAGCGATCTTCTTACCGGTGAAGTCGGCTAGGCTCTTGTACTTGCCTTCATCCTCTTTGCGGACCAAGAGGGTCTGCTTGCCTTCCAGGTAGTTGATGGAGAAATCAACGGTCTTCTTTCGTTCTTCTGTCGGGTTGATAGCGGAAATAGAAATATCAATCTTGCCGGTCACGATGGAGGACAGGAGGGACTGGAAGGTCATATCCTGCACGTCCAGCTTCACGCCCAGCTTCTTAGCCACTTCCTCAGCCAGCTTCACGTCGATGCCGGTGACCACATTCTGCTCTTTGGCAGAGGTGTCCAGGAATTCATAAGGAGGGAACCCGGAGGAGGTACCTACCACCAGCTTGCCTTCCTTCTTAATTTTCTGCATCAATGGGCTTGCATTGGCAGCTGCCGAAGAAGCCGCAGCAGAAGAAGCCGCCGGCTTGCTGTCTCCGCAGCCGGAAATTGCAAAAGCGCCTGCTACTGCCACGCCCAGGATAGCCAATTTCATCATTTTATTCATAGTTCATTCCCTCTCTCATCCAAAAAAGTTTTTGTAAAATCATGCAATAAATATACGCCTCTTTGAATTAAAATGCAATAGAGTGTATAAATTTCATGTTACTTTAACAATTTCGGTTTTGTAGTCGGTAGTCGGTGATCGGTAGTCTGGGCGCGCTTTCCTGCCTCGTCATAGCTAGGAGCTAGGAGCTTGGAGCTAGGAGCTCCATTGGCGTCAGGGAGTGCAACCAAGCGATAGTGCCCAAAGGCTCTTGCAGGTTTATTTTTAAGGAAACGCTGATTCAATCCAACTGACACTGGCCGAGCTCCAAGCTCCAAGCTCACAGCTCCTAGCTATGAGGAAGCAGCCAGAAGCGCCCCACACTATGTGTGCAAATGCCAAAAGGCCGCGAGCGTACTCGTAGCCTCTTTGCTGAAATGATTCACTTATCCATTCACCTTTTCTACCAGTGCCATGATTTCCTTTTTCTTTTCCTCCAGGAGCGCTTTGTCTCCTCGGGTTTCCATATTGAAACGGATCAAAGGCTCTGTATTCGACGGGCGAAGGTTGAAACGCCAATTCTCGAAATCCAATCCCACGCCGTCGATAGCGTCCACTCGAAGCGCGGAGGGCTCGTAGGTCTCCTTCACCACTTGGAGGGTAGCGCTCACATTCTTTGCCGGCAAATTGATTTCGCCGCTGCAGGGGAATTCCTTTTCCATTTCCGCCACCAATTCGCCGAGGCGCTTCCCTTTCTCGCTCATGATTTCTGCCACGATGAGCCAGGGAATCATGCCGGAGTCGCAATAGGAAAAGTCGCGGAAGAAATGGTGAGCGCTATTCTCAGCGCCGTAGATGCCCTTCACTCGGCGCATGGTTTCCTTCATGAAGGCGTGACCGCCCTTGGATTCCACCGGATTTCCCTGAAGGTCCTCACAAATTTTCTGTGTGCACCAGAAAACCCGTGGGTCATGGATGATGGTCTCGCCGGGATTTCGTTTCAAGAAATAGGCCGAGAGGAGTCCCACCATGTAGTAGCCTTCTACAAATTTCCCATTCTCATCGATGAAGAAGCAGCGATCAAAGTCGCCGTCCCAGGCGATGCCCAAGTCTGCCTTCTCGGAGAGCACACGGTCCGCCAAAGGCTTTTGACACTCTTCGAGCATGGGATTTGGCACGCCATGAGGGAAGGTGCCGTCGGGCTCCATATACATTTCTGTGAAGCGGAAGGGCAAGTGCGATTTCAATTTCGAAAAAGCGATGTCCGCGCAGCCATTGCCGGCATTCACCACGATATGGAAAGGCTTCATCTTTTGGGTATCCACAAAGGAGAGGACCTTGGAAATATAATCCTCTGTCACATCCTTAGTGAAAAGATTTCCTTTTTCTGCCGCCGGGAAATCACCGGAGAAGGCCAGCGCTTCGATATCCTTGAGTCCCGTATCCGCACTCACAGGCACACCGCCTTCGCGCACGATTTTAATGCCATTGTAGTTCGATGGATTGTGGCTGGCGGTGATCATGAAGCCGCCAGAAAGGCCCTCGTGAAAGGTGGCGAAGTACATCATTTCCGTACCGCAAAGCCCGATGTCATACACATCTGCGCCGCCATCCAAGAGCCCCTGAATCGCCGCGTCTGCGATGGCCCGCGAGCTGGGACGGATGTCAAAGCCCACACACATACTCTTCGGATGATAGAGCACCGCATAGGCACGGCCCACGCGATAGGCCAGGTCTTCATTCACCTCCGTGGGCACCACGCCGCGGATGTCATAGGCCTTGAAGCCTGCATGAGAAAGAACGAGCGGCTCCATCATTTCTTCTCCTCTTCACCCAAACGGCCCAGCACCGTCACATAGCCATCGGCGCCATACTTCAAGCAACGCTTCACGCGGGAAATCGTCGCCGTGCTGGCTCCCGTAGCCGCCTCGATGCGGTCGTACTTCTCCCCGGCCTCAAGCATCCGCGCCACCTCGAGACGCTGCGACATATCCCGCAGCTCATTGATGGTGCAAAGGTCTTCGAAAAATTCGTAGCACTCTTCTCTGGTTTTTAATGTCAAAATCCCATCAAACAGATGATCCGTCAAGGGATTTACCAATCTCTGATTTACACTCATATATGACCTCCTGATTTCACAGTGTGATTTACTTTAGTATATTATAGCATTAGAGATAGATAGACGCAAAGGAGGAAATGGTATTCTCAGCGCCGGTGATTTAGTAATTAGTGGTCAGTGATCAGTGATCAGGACGTGCTTACCTTCCGTCCCACTTCCGCCATATGATAAAACTCGCTGAATGTGCCCTAACACTGATCACCGATTACTAATTACTGATCACTAATTACTAATTACTAATTACTAACCCCCGCGCCCCATCCTATTGACATTCCCTATTACAAAGAGTATATTTAATGCAATCGACTTTATATCGAGTAATTTCATAATGAAATCAAATTCATCATGAGTGGCGGAGGGACTGGCCCATTGAAGCCACGGCAACCATCTTTTAGAAACGGTGCCAATTCCAGCGAGTACGACTCGAAAGATGATGTGAAGAATGTTCTCTCTCATCTTTCGATGAGAGTTTTTTAGTGAGGAGATTCCAATGATTGAACTCAAACATATAACGAAGGTATATGGAAATTTCAAAGCACTGGACGACATCAGCCTGACCATCAAGGACGGAGAAATCTTTGGTATCGTCGGGCAGTCCGGCGCCGGCAAGTCCACTTTGGTGCGCTGCATCAATATGCTCGAGCCGCCCACATCCGGCGAAGTGCTCATCAACGGCAAGGATATGATGAAGCTCTCGAAGACCAAGCTTCGCAGCGAACGCAAAGGCATCGGCATGATTTTCCAGCATTTCAATCTGCTTTCCTCCCGCACAGTGGCAGGAAATGTAGCATTTCCACTGGAGCTGGCCAATGTGCCAAAGGCCGAGCAGAAAAAGCGCATCGACGACATCCTAGAGCTCGTAGGCCTGACGGAATACAAGGATAAATATCCGGCTCAGCTCTCCGGCGGTCAGAAGCAGCGCGTCGGCATCGCCCGCGCCATCGTTTCCAATCCGTCCGTCCTTCTCTCCGACGAAGCCACCAGCGCTCTCGACCCGGAGACCGTGAAATCCATCCTGCAGCTTTTGAAGGACATCAATAAAAAGCTGGGCATCACCATCATCATGATCACCCACCAGATGGAAGTCATCAAGCAGATCGCCGAGCATGTAGCCGTCATCGAACACGGCCGCATCATCGAAGAAGGCTCTGTGGTAGACCTCTTCACCAATCCGCAGACCGAAACGCTGAAGAAATTCGTAGGCTCTGTCATGTCCTCCGAAGTGCCGGAGCAGCTCTCTCACATGGATATCCATGACACCAAGGAAAAAGCCACGGACCAGACTGTCATTTCCCTCTCCTTCCGTGGCGACGTAGCCAATGAGCCAATCATTGCGAACCTGATCAAGAAATATAATCTGGACGTTTCCATCCTCTACGGCTCCATTGACTACATCCAGAATATTTCCTTCGGCCGCCTCATCATCACCATCATCGGCGACGATGGCGATATGAAGGAAGCGCTCAGCCATTTGAAATCGTTACCTATTACAAGCGAGGTGATCGGATATGTCTCCGGCAATAACTAATCTTCTTTTGAAAAGCACCGCAGAAACCCTCTACATGCTGGGCGTTTCCGCATTGATCGCCGCCGTCGTCGGCATCCCCCTGGGCATCCTCCTGGTGGTCACCGAGAAAAACGGCATCCTGGCTTGCCGGCTCCTCAATAAGCCCCTGGCCTTTATCATCAACATGATCCGCTCCATCCCATTCATCATTCTGATGGTAGCCATCATCCCATTGACTCGTATCATCGCCGGCACATCCATCGGTACCACCGCTGCCATCGTCCCCTTGACCATCGCAGCCATCCCCTACACCGCCCGCATGGTGGAAACATCCATCCGCGAAGTGCCCTTCGGCCTCATCGAAGCTGCTGAATCCATGGGCGCCTCCCCTTTCCAGATCATCAAAAAGGTACTCATCCCGGAAGCACTGCCTTCCATCATTGAAAATATCACCGTCGTCGTAGTCACCCTGATCGGTTCCTCCGCTATGGCCGGCACCATCGGCGGCGGCGGCCTCGGCGACCTCGCCATTCGCTACGGCTACCAGCGCTTTCAGGCAGACGTCATGGTAGCTACCATCCTCGTCCTCATCGTCGTCGTCCAGCTCATCCAGTACATCGGAAGCAACCTGGCGAAGAAGGCGAACAAAAAATAGTTATTGAGTAGTCGGTAATCGGTACACGCGTACCTGCTTCGCCATAGCTTGGAGCCATGAGCTAGGAGCTTGGAGCTCTTTGGGCGTCAGTAGGCATACCACACGGTAGAGGCAAAAAGCCCAATGCTACTCGACGCCAGCGCCAAGCATGCCCACTGACTCCAGCGGAGCTCAAAGCTCCTAGCTGTGACAAAGCAGGTATACGCGCCCGACTACCGACTACCGATTACCGACCACTAAAACCGTTTTCCAACCGACCCCATACCTACATGGGACTCGGTATTTTATAAAAGAAGGGAAGTAGTATTATGTTAAAGAAATTCATTCTCGCCGGTATTTGCGCCCTCTCCGCAGCAGCTATCATCACCGGTTGCGGTTCCGATGCAAAGCCGGCCTCCTCTGCTGCCGCCAGCGCCGCTCCTGAGAAGAAGGAAATCGTCGTAGGCGCTACCGCCGGCCCACACGCTGAAGTCGTGGAAGCCGCTGCCAAGGAAGCAGAAAAGAATGGGCTCAAGGTCAATGTGAAGGAATTCTCCGACTACGTGACCCCGGACCAGGCCCTCGCTGACGGCGATCTGGATCTGGCTGTATACCAGCACGAACCGTTCCTGCAGAACTTCAACAAGCAGCACAACACCAATCTCGTTTCCATCGGCAAAGCCATCCTCATGAGAATGGGCATCTACTCCAACAAGTATAAAGATGTGAAAGACATTCCGGACGGCGCTACCATCTCCATCCCGAACGACCCCACCAACGAAGGCCGCGGCCTGCAGCTCCTGGAAAAAGCAGGACTCATCAAGCTGAAGGAAGGCGTAGGCATGAAAGCTACCCCCGCTGACGTAGTAGAAAACCCGAAGAATCTGAAATTCAACGAACTCGAAGCCGCACAACTCCCGAGAAGCCTGGATGACGTAGACGCTTCCGTCATCACCATGAACTACGTCATGAGCTCCGGCCTCTCCCCGAAGGATCAGGGCATCTACCTGGAACCGAAGGACACCCCACTGGCTGTCATGATCATCGCATCCCGCGACAAAGACAAGGACCAGGCTGCTTACAAGAAATTCGTACAGTACTACCAGTCCGAATCGGTCAAGAAATTCATTGCTGAAAAATACAAAGGCACCATCGAACCGGCTTGGGAATAATCCCACCATCACAAAAAGCCCTGCTGCGAAAGCGGCAGGGCTTTTTACGTGGAGTTTTAAAACGCCAGCGATTTAGTAATTAGTAATTAGTGGTCGGTAGTCGGTGGTCGGTAGTCGGTAGTCGGTGATCGGTGGTCAAGCGCATTTTCCGCTATTTGACCTCCTTCCTCTGGAAGGAGGGGGACCGCGAAGCGGTGGAGGTTGGCTTGCAAGCGAGGACTAGAGATGCGCCGCTATCGTTAACCGTTAACCGTATAACCGATAACCGACTTCTTTAACGACAACGCGATATGAAGCGATAAACCGCTTAGCTGAATCGATGGGGGCTATGTATAGTTATCGCTCAACGGGGACGGTTAACGGTTAGCGGTTAGCGGTTATACGGTTAACGGTTAACGGTAACAGGGAAGCAACCAAACGCGCCCCGACTACCGATTACCGACCACCGATTACCCAATCACTTATTCTTCCTATTCAAATACTCCACATACTCCGGCGCCAGGCGGATGTAGAGGCTGCCGTAGACGCCGGGAGCCAGGTCGTAGGACTCATAGACCAGGCACACCGCTCCACCGCCGGGGAGGAAATAATTGGCGGGGATATAGGAAATGGGTTCTTTGAATGTATTCTCATATTCCATCGGCGCCCCATCCCAAGTATAGGTATGACCATAGCGATAGGTTTCCAGATCCTCCAAGGTGACATGCACATAATTTTCCAAAGGCACCCGCGCCCCGTTTTCCTTATCATAGACCAAGGACACCGTGCTCGTGTGATTTCCGTTCGCCCCATAGGGCAGGCCGAAGAGATGGAGAGATACAGAGAGAATCCCTGCATCCTCATAATGCACCTCATAGGAACAGCCGGCCCGATAATACTCCCCGGAGTCAAAGCCCTTCTTGAGACCGGAAATATTTCCTAATAAATCCTCATTGATCACTTGTGCCGCTGCGCTACCGTCCATAGTCACAGCCGGATAGGTCACATCCCAATTCGTCTTCTCCTCATGCACCGCGCTCACCGCTGACAAAGCCTCTCCCGAGAGCGCCGCCGCCATCGCCGCCGCGAGACATACCTTATACCATTTCATTTCGCACCTCCATCAAAATTCATCGCTCATATTCCCTTTTAATCCACGCCATGAGAAGTCGCACGATGCGCTTCTCTTCATCGGCCGTAAGCCATCTCCCCGGCATCACATGATACCACTTCGAAAGGCATCCCCGGCAGCAGCAAGCACAGGCATGCTGGGCGATAAAAACCGGATGCCCCCGCATAGGCGTCTGCTTCCCATCATTCGGTATCATCGACGGCGCCAGCCGCTTATGGATGAAATCCCGCGCGTGGCGCTCTATGGTCTCCATCCCCTTATCGGCGATATATTTCCTATCCTTCTCGGTCAGATGAAACCGGGCGCGGAACGTCGATTTCTGCAGCCGTGCCAATGTCTCCTCTATGGTCGCCATACGCCCCGCCTCCCCTTCTGTTATTTTTAGTACCAATCCATTTATCCAAAGTATACCATAAGGCAACTCGACAATGCTCTTTAAGAATTTATTTTGCTATTCGCTTTCCATTTCTTTATAATCAAGATGGAAGAAAGGAGCGATTTCCAATGGCTACAACAAATATCAATGTACGAGTAGACGCCAATGTAAAGAAAGAAGCTAAGATTTTGTTTAGCGAACTAGGGCTCACCATGTCCATGGCTATTACCATGTTTTTGAAAAGTGCGATTCGCTGTGGCGGCATCCCCTTCGATGTACGCTGTCAGTCTTTCAATGCGGAAACCCAGGAAGCCCTGGCGGAGTACAAGGAAATGAAAGCACATCTTGAAAAATACAAACGATATAAAAGTTTTGCCGATTTGCAGAAGGAAATCGACGGCTAATACTTCCTTCACGCTCCACTGCTTACGTCCATTACAAAAGGACTTCCCCATTTCTGAGGAAGTCCTTTTGTATTTTATAGCGGTTCAGAGAAATACATTTAACGCGTACCGACTACCGACCACTGACTACCGACTACTATTTCGCAGCGGCTGCTGCTTCCATCGCCTTTTCTGCAGCGGTGATGGTCTTTTCGATGTCTTCATCTGTGTGAGCGTAGGACATGAAGAGGGTCTCATAGGGGGACGGAGCCAGGTAGATGTGCTGGTCAAGCATGGAGAGGAACCAGGCTTTGAACTGGGCGGCATTGCAGGCGCAGGCGTCCTGGTAGTTCAGCACGTCTTTTTCCGAGAAGAAGATGCCAAACATGGAGCCGGACTGGTGGCATACGAGGGGGACGCCGGCTTTGTCTGCTGCGGCTTTCCAGCCTTCCAGGACAGCGGTGGTTTTCTTTTCGAGAATCTTGTCAAAGTCCGGGACGGCCATCATCTGCTTTAAGGTCTCGATGCCGGCGGTGACGGCCAGGGGATTACCGGAGAGAGTACCGGCCTGGTAGACGGAGCCATCGGGAGCGATGCAGTTCATGATTTCCTTCTTGCCGCCGTAAGCAGCCGCCGGAAGGCCGCCGCCGATGATCTTGCCGAGGCAGGTCATATCCGGACGGATGTGGTATCTGGCCTGGGCGCCATGGAATGAGGAGCGGAAGCCGCACATGACTTCGTCGAAAATGAGGACGGTGCCGTGCTTCTCGGTTTCACTGCGGAGAGCTTCGAGGAAGCCTTCCACCGGAGGCACGCAGCACATATTTCCTGCGACCGGTTCCACGATGACAGCGGCGATGTCGTCGCCCTGGTCATCCATGATTTTCCGGAAGGCTTCGATATCATTGTAAGGAGCCACGAGGGTATCCTGGGCGGTGCCTTTGGTGACGCCGGCACTGTCCGGGCTGCCGAAGGTCGCAGCGCCGGAACCTGCCTTCACGAGAAGGCTGTCGCCGTGGCCGTGGTAGCAGCCTTCGAATTTCAGGATCTTATCTCTGCCGGTGTAGCCACGAGCGGCGCGGAGGGCGCTCATGGTGGCTTCGGTACCGGAGTTCACCATGCGGAGCTTTTCGATGGACGGATAGACTTCATGAATGAGCTCAGCGATTTCTGTTTCCATAGGCGTCGGCGCGCCGTAGGAGGTGCTTCTCTCAGCTGCCTTCTGGATGGCAGAAATCACAGCGGGGTGCGCGTGGCCGAGGACCATGGGGCCCCAGGAGCCGACATAGTCGATGTAGGTATTTCCATCGATGTCGGTGATGTGGGAGCCTTTCGCCGAAGCGATGAATGGCGGCGGGCAGCCCATGTGGGGATAGGAGCGGACAGGGCTATTTACCCCGCCGGGCATGAAGCGGCGGGCTTCTTCGAAAGCGGCTTTGGACTTGGTAAGGTCGATCATTTCCCTGCCTCCTCTTTCAGCCATTTTGCCACGTCAGGAGCATGGTAGGAAATAATAATATCGGTACCGGCGCGTTTCATGGAGAGAAGGGATTCCATGACGATGCGCTTCTCGTCGATCCAGCCCTTGGCAGCGGCTGCTTTCACCATGGCATATTCGCCGGATACATTGTATACAGCCACCGGACGATCGATGCGGTCTCTCACCTGGCGGACGATGTCAAGATAAGCGAGAGCCGGCTTCACCATGATGATGTCAGCGCCCTCTTCCATGTCGAGATCCACTTCCTTCATGGCTTCGCGGCTGTTGGCCGGATCCATCTGGTATCCTCTTCTGTCGCCGAACTGCGGCGCAGAGTCTGCAGCGTCGCGGAAGGGACCGTAGTAGCCGGAGGCATATTTCACAGCGTAGGACATGATGGAAACCTGGGAGAGATCGTTCGCATCTAAGGTCTCACGGATCTTGGCGATGCGGCCGTCCATCATATCGGAGGGCGCAATGATGTCGGCGCCGCACTCTGCCTGAGAGAGGGCTACCTTCGCCAGAAGCTCCAGGGTCGGGTCGTTGTCCACTTCGTGGCCTCTGAGCTGGCCGCAGTGGCCGCTATTGGTGTACTGGCACAGGCATACGTCGCCGACGATTACCATGTCCGGCACGGCTTCACGGATGGCGCGGATGGCGCGCTGCACCGGGCTCGTCATATCCCAAGCAGAGGAGCCGATGTCGTCCTTGTATTCCGGCAGGCCGAAGATTTCTACCGCCGGGATGCCCAGCTTATATACTTCCTCTGCCATTTTTACGGCATTGTCTACAGACAGATGGTACTGCCCAGGCATGCTGGGGATTTCTTCCTTCACATTCACGCCGGGTACCACGAAAAGTGGATAGACGAAATCATTGAGCTCCAGAGAATTTTCTCTCACCATGCTGCGAATGGCGGCGGTTCTTCTGAGGCGCCGCGGACGAAGGGTATTGACTTTCATGTTTCTTGCTCCTTTATGAAATCAGATTCCTTTTTCGATGGCTTCTACGAGGCCGTCGATGGTATATACATCAGATACGATGGATGGCTTGAGGTCATATTCCTTGCAAGTATCGGCGGTAATCGGTCCGATACAGGCCAAGGTCACGCCGGCAAGGAGATCCTCTTTGCCTTCGATGAGCTTCATCAGGTTTCTCACGGTGGAGGAGCTGGTGAAGGTGATGATGTCTACTTTATGGGCTTCCAAAAGCTCGATGAGTGTGCTCTGGCAAGCCATGTCAGGCTCGGTGGTATAGGCTTCCACCACGTCCACCTGGGCGCCTGCCTCTTCGAGGCCCTTGGGGAGAAGGTCTCTCGCCTCTTTCGCACGAGGGATGAAAATCTTCTCGCCCTTCTGGATTTCCTTCTTCATCTCATCCAAAAGATCTTCTGCCTTGTAAGCCGCCGGTACGCAGTCGGCGCGCAGGCCGTACTTGTGCAGCTCCTTCGCAGTGACCGGTCCGATGCAGGCGATCTTCATGCCGCCCAGGGCGCGCACGTCTTTTCCTTTGGAGAAAAGGCGCTCGAAGAAACAGTTCACCCCATTCTGGCTGGTGAAAACGATCCAGTCGTAGCTCTCGATGGCTGCGATACCTTTGTCCATACCGGCGAAATCATCGGAGGGCTTGGAAATCGCGATGGTTGGGATTTCGAAACATTCAGCGCCTTTCGCATCCAGCACATGCACCAGCTTGGACGCCTGGCTGCGGGAACGAGTCACCACCACCCGCTTACCAAAGAGCGGACGGTTGTCAAACCAATTCATGGTGTCACGGAGATTCACCACATCACCGACGATGAAAACCGCCGGCGGCTTGATGCCCAGCTTTTCCACATCCTCTGCGGCGTGTTCCAGGGTGGTGGTATAGGTTTCCTGGTACGGGCGGGTGCCCCAACGGACGAAGGCCGCCGGAGTGGTAGGCGATCTGCCGTATTTCATGAGCTGGGATGCGATCATAGCCGTATGCCCTACGCCCATGAGGAAAATCAAAGTATCCACGCCGCCAGCCAGCTTATCCCAATGGATAGAGGACTGATCCTTCGTGGGATCCTCGTGGCCGGTGATGACAGCAAAGGATGCTGCTACGCCTCTGTGGGTCACAGGGATGCCCGCATAGGCCGGTGCGGAAATAGCGGAGGTGATGCCCGGCACCTCTTCGAAATCAACGCCATGAGCGCGGATCACTTCGATTTCCTCGCCGCCGCGACCAAAGACGAAGGGATCGCCGCCCTTGAGACGGGCTACGATGTGACCTTCCTCGCCCTTCTTGGCTAGGAGCTCGCTGATTTCATGCTGCTTCATGGTGTGGTTGCCGGCCTTCTTGCCTACATAAATGTATTCCGCATCCGGCTTCATGTGCTTCAAAAGACGCGGGTCCGCCAGGTAGTCCCCTACCACCACGTCCGCTTCTTCCAAGCAGCGCTTGCCCTTCAGAGTCAAAAGCTCCGGATCTCCCGGGCCCGCTCCGATTAAATAGACCTTCCCTTTTTTCATATGAATCTCCTCGGTTTTGGTTGAATGTTAGACGATAGGCTAACAATGGTATGAATGAAATAGAGTTTTAAGTAGTCGGTGTTCGGTAGTCGGTAGTCAGGGCGCAATTACCTGCTTCGTCATAGCTAGGAGCTATGAGCTAGGAGCTTGGAGCTCCGCTGGAGTCAGTGAGCACGCTTAGCATTGACGTCAAGCGGCCCGGGGCCCTTTTGCCTCTACCGAATGGCATGCCTACTGACACCAAAAGAGCTCCAAGCTCCAGGCTCCCAGCTCAAAGCTATGGCGAAGCAGGTATGCGGATCCTAGCCACCGACTACCGACTACCGACTACCAAAAAGCTGTCAAATTTTCTGCAAATCCTTAAGCACTTCCCGACCACCGGCGTCCAGGAGCTCGGCTGCCAGGGCGCGGCCCAGGTCTTCGGCAGATTCTTTTTTATCTGTCTTGGCGCTCTTATAGAGCTTCTTGCCATCGGTGGACGCGATGAAGGCGTGGGCGGTGATGCCGCCCTCTTCAGGTACGGCGAAGATGCCCGCCGGCACCTTGCAGTCGCCGCCTACCTTGGCCAGGAACGCACGCTCGGCTGCGATGCAGGAGGCTACCATGTCATCGTGGAGGAAGGAAATGAGGGAAAGAGTTTCCTCATCACCAGTTCTCGCTTCTACCGCCATGACACCCTGGCCCGCTGCGGGGATGCTTTCTTCTGTAGAAATATAGGAGGAAATGCGCTGTCCCAGCTCGAGGCGCTTGAGCCCTGCGGCTGCCAGGATGATGGCGTCAAATTCTCCCTCATCCAGGTGGCGGAGGCGGGTCTGCACATTGCCGCGGAGGGATCGGATTTCCAAGTCCGGGCGCATATGGAGAAGCTGCGCCTGGCGGCGAAGGCTGGAGGTCCCCACCTTCGCGCCCTGCGGGAGCTCGTCTAAGGTTTTATAGGTATTTGAAACGAAAGCGTCTCTCGGATCCTCTCTCTTGGTGACAGCCGCGATGGTGAGCCCCTTCGGACACTCGGCGGTCATATCCTTCAAAGAGTGCACGGCGATGTCCGCCTTTCCTTCCAGGAGAATCACTTCCAGCTCTTTGATGAAGAGCCCTTTGCCGCCGATTTCTACCAGCGGGCGATCCAAGATCTCATCTCCCTTGGTGGATACCGGAAGGAGCTCTACGGTGAGCCCCGGATGGGCTTCTTCCAAAGCGTGGGCCACATATTTCGCTTGCCACAGGGCCAAAAGGCTTTCTCTTGTAGCGATGACTAATTTATTTTTCAAGTTCCTGCCCCTTTCTGACATCCAATTTGAAGAGACGGGTCACTGCCGACTTATCGGCGTCTTCCCATTTCGTACCTGCGTGTTCATTGAGGTGCATCATCGGCTCGCGAAGGATCTTACGGACGATCATCCGAGTCATATGCTGCAGCACTCTTTTATCCTCTTCCGTGAGGCCTTCGATTTTCGCCAGGCCATGACGGAGCTCTCTTTCCCGGATTTCCTCGGCCTTATCGGAGAGAGACACCATGACCGGACGGGTGGAGAGATAAGTGAAGCGATCCTCTATGGATTTGATTTCCTCCTCGATGATCCAGCGCGCTCTCTCGGCCTCCCCTTCGCGGAAACGGATATTGCTCTCTACGATGTCCTGCAAATCGTCGATATTATACAGCGTCACGTGGCGGATGGTTCCTACCTCCGGCTCGATGTCGCAGGGCACGGCGATGTCGATGGCCACCAGAGGCTTCGTATTTCTCTTCATCATGAGATTTCTCACGTCCCAAGCCTTCACGATGTACTGGGACGCACCGGTGGCAGTGATGAGGATATCCACATTTTCCGCATGGTTCAAAGCGCCGGCAAATGGCACCGCGCGGCCGCCGATTTTCTTTGCCAGCTCTTCTGCCTTGTCCATGTGGCGGTTCGTGACGATCACTTCCTTGAGACCCTTGCCCTGGAGATTCTTCACCAAAAGCTCAGCCGCCTCCCCGGCGCCGAAGACCATGGCCGTGCGATCCTCCAAGCCGCCCAGGATTTTCTCCGCCAGCTTCACCGCTGCGTAGCTCACAGACACGGCGCTATAGGAAATCTGAGTCTCTGTGCGTACCCGCTTCCCGGTAGTGATGGCGCGATGGAAGAGGGTATTCAAAATGGTACGGGTCGCCTTCTCCGCCAGCGCCATGGTGTAGGCCGTCTTGATCTGGTTCAAAATCTGGCTCTCGCCGATAACCAAGGAATCCAGCCCCGACACCACTTCAAACAGGTGACGGATGCAGGCTTCTCCTTCGTAGTAGAAGAAATACTCCTCCTTCGCTTCGCTATTTCCCGAAAGAGCCAGGAAGAAGGATTTCAGCGTCTCCTTCGCGCTTTCATCCTCCAAGACCGCATAGATTTCCGTGCGGTTGCAGGTGGAGAGCACCACGGCTTCCTGGATGCCCTTCTGCTCTTCTAAGTGATGGAGCCCGCTCTTCGCACTCTCCGGCGATATGGCGAACTGCTCTCTGATATCTACGGAGACTGTTTTATGATTCAGTCCTAATACAACCAATTGCATGACGTACACACTCCTCTGCTTCGTCTACTTTTCCCTCTATCACAAGCTGCATGATCGCCGGGCCAAAGGCGGTGCGCCAAAAGGCCTCCCGCGCATCGCTCTCTTTCATGCGTTCTTTCAATTCCTTTCGCATATCCCCTACCCGATCCAGCCAAAGGCCGAAGGCATCGGGTATCTCTTCCTGCAGCCACTCCTTCACATACTTCGCCATAGCCGGTGACCGGCCATCGGTGGACACAGCGATATGAATCCCGCCGGATGAAAAAGACGCAGGCACCGAGCAATTTCCCAAGGGCGGGAAATCGGCGGCATTATAAAGGAAATGGTGCGCTAAGGATGCCTTCTGCACCTGCCGCGCCACTTCCTCTACGCCAGCTGCGGTGATCACCAGCTGGTACCCCAGGCAGTCATTTTCCCGGAAATAGGACTTCTTCCAAGCGATTTTCCCCTCGCTGGCCAAAGCCCTGACCGCCTCGGAAAGCTCCGGGGCCAGCACCGTCACATCAGCGCCTTCGGATA
>CAVKMC010000001.1:0-26636 GCA_963657285.1 Agathobacter sp. | reverse complement strand
GCACAATATAGTCCGTAGCACCTTTGGTATATTTCGAATGATAATCATACTGACCGGAGTGCGGACAGATCTGAATGACCGGCAAAGCCTTCCCATCCATCACAGAGACCGTAAACTCATCGCCTTCGAGATACGCTTCTGCCAAGATGCGAGGCTCAACCTCGAAAACTCGATCAATGGCCGCCGGCAAATCCTCCGGATTTCTTACAATTTCGATCCCAATAGTGGAGCCTTCACAAGCAGGCTTCAGCACCACAGGGAAGGAAAAGCTCTCTTGGATATCCCTTTCTACTTCCGCCTTCCCATCTTTGAGGTAGTAGGGCTTGGAAAATGCCATTGGGAGCCCTGCCTGCTTGAAGAAATGGCTGCTCATAATCTTATCCATGGTGATAGCGCTGGAAGTGACGCCGGAACCGGTATAAGGAATCCGCGCCAACTCCAGCACGCTCTGGATGGTGCCATCTTCTCCATATTTCCCATGAAGGGCAATGAAGACCGCATCGGCCTTCTTGGCTTTTAGCTGCTCCACCACCTGATGGGGATCATATTCCAGCAGAATCACTTGGTAGCCTATGGACGCAAGCGCTTCCGCAATGGCGGTTCCTGTATTTCTGGAAACCGGCGCCTCTCGAGAAGGTCCGCCCATAAGGACAACGATTCGGCTCTCTTTTGTAATCAATTTGCAAATCCCTTTTCTTTAATCAACTGAATCAATTCTTCACCGGAGCGGAAAATACTGCCTGCGCCCATGGTGATGATCATATCTCCGGGCTTTACGAAATCGCGAAGCGCTGCGGCCATATCGGTCACCTGATCCACATAGTGAATTTCTTTATTCGGAAGGCGCTTCTGCACCAAGGAAGGAATCAAATGACCATCGATGCCGGGAATTTTGTCCTCACTGGCTGCGTAGATATCTGTAAAGAACAGCACATCAGCCGCATCGAAGGCTTCTGCAAATTCGTCCTGCAGCAGCTTCGTGCGGGAATAGCGATGAGGCTGAAAGGCGCAAATGATACGGTGATCCCCGGTCTCTCTAGCGGCGCTCAAGGTCGCCTTGATCTCTGTGGGATGATGGGCGTAGTCATCGACGATCCAAAGTCCATCGTCTCTGGATTTGGTCTCAAAGCGGCGCTTCACGCCTACAAAATGGCGCAGCGCCTCCTCGATGGTTTCCATAGGAATCCCGCAAGAAAGAGCAGCCACTACAGCGCCTAAAGCGTCGCGCACATTATGAGTTCCCGGAATCTGCAGCTCGATGGTGCCAAGCGTATTTCCCTGATGGACCACATCGAAGAGCAAATGCTTATTTACATAGCGTTTATTCACAGCCTGGTAATCCGCTTCCGGGCTGAGGCCGTAGGTGACGACCTTTTCCTTCACTTCCGGAAGGATTTGGCGGACACCTTCGCTATCGATGCAAAGGATGGCCATCCCATCGTCATAGGAAATATGACTGATGAATTCCACAAAGGCTTTGCGAATATTTTCCACAGTACCGTAGTGATCCAAATGGTCGTCCTCTATATTGGTGACCACGGTCATATAGGTAGAAAATTTCAGGAAAGAGCCATCACTTTCATCGGCTTCTGCAATCACATAGTCACCATGTCCCAAGACAGAATTTCCGTGAATATAGTCTGCTGCAGCGCCAAGCACGATGGTGGGATCCTTCTTGGCTTCATAGAAAATCTGCCCCACCATCGCGGAAGTGGTAGATTTCCCGTGAGCTCCTGCTACAGCAATGCCACGGCCCCAACCGAAAATAGCGGCCAATACATCAGAGCGGTGAAAAACCGGAATGCCCCTTTTCTCTGCTTCCACAAGCTCCGGATTTTCTTTGGAAATAGCGGAGGAAATAACGATGCAATCGCTCCCTACCACATGAGCTGCTTCGTGGCCGATATAGACCTTGGCGCCCTTTTTCCGGAAATCCTCCAGGAAAGCGGAGTCAGACATATCAGAGCCGGATACAGTATAGCCCTTTTCCAGAAGGATTTTGGCCAAGGCGCGCATGCCCATGCCACCGATCCCCACAAAATGAAAGGATTTATATTTTTTCAAATCCATAGTGAATATTCCTTTATTTAATCAACGAAAGAGCCATCCTGGCGATGTCCTCTCCGGCATGAATTTTTTTCAATTTCCCCATAGAACCGGCCATCATAGCCAGCGATTCCGGATTGTCCTTCAAATCCCCGATATCCTGAATCAGCTCCTTGTCGGTCACATACTGATCCACGATCATTTTCGCCGCCCCGGCCGCCACAAAGACGCGAGCATTGAAGGTCTGGTGATCCTCAGCGGCATAGGGATAGGGAATCAAAATCGATGGAATTTCCCTTGCAGCTACTTCTGCCAGGCTGATTGCTCCGGCGCGGCAAATGATGAGATCCGCTGCCGCCAATGCATTGGGCATATGGTACTCATACTTAATGATGCGGCTGCTCTTGCCATACCGGCCATCTTCTGCACAATCCAGTTCCTTGGTCACATAGTCATAGCCCAAATCGCCGGTCACATGGTAGAGGCAGATATTTTCCATATTCTTGAAATGCTTGTGCACACCAATCATAGATGTATTGATGGTCTTCGCGCCGCGGCTACCGCCGGTGATAAGCACCATGAAATCCTCCGGATGGATGCCGAGAAGCTTTCTGGACTCCGCTCTTTTGGCAGAAATCACATCCGGGCGAATCGGATTTCCTGTATACACACACTTTTCCGAGTGAGGAAAACGGGACGCCGCATCCTCATACCCCAAAGCGATCTTATCCACAAAGCGACTCAAAATCTTATTGGTCACGCCGGGAATCACATTCTGCTCTTGGATCAAGGTCGGGATGTGAGACAAGGCGGCAGCCAAAAGAATAGGGCCGCATACATAGCCCCCGGTGCCGATGACCACGTCGGGCTTGAAATCCTTCAAAATCTTTCGCGCAGTGAATAAACTCCCTGCGGTCTTCAAAAGAATTCCTATATTTTCAACAGTCAGCTTTCTTTTCAGCCCTGCTGCTTCCAAAGAAGCAAACTGATATCCTTCTCTAGGAATGATCTGAGATTCCATTCCCTTGGGCGTCCCAACGAAAAGGAATTCCACATCATCCAGCTTCGCTAACTCCTTGGCGATGGTAATAGCGGGATAAATATGTCCGCCAGTACCACCACCGGATAAAATCACTCTCTTCATGAGAACTCCCAAACTTCTATTTCAAACTCTTCACGATACGTTTAAAATCCATGCCTCGTTCTTCCATATTACGGTACATATCAAACGACGAGCAGGCCGGCGAAAGAATCACCGTATCCTTCGGCCCGGCGAGCTCTCTTCCGATTTCTACCGCTTCCTTCATATCCTTGGCGCGGTGAATCGATGCCACGCCCGCTTCCTTAGCTGCTACTTCAAACCGCCCTGCCGCAGCGCCCAAAAGGATCAGCGCCTTGGTATGCTCCTTCACCTTTTCCATGAAATCGGCCAGAGGGATGCCTTTATCATAGCCGCCAGCGATTAAGATAACCTTTTCATCAAAGGCTTCCATGGCCTTGATAACCGCGTCGGTATTGGTGGCTTTGGAATCATTGTAGTAGGAAACGTCGTTCAGCTTTCTGACAAACTCGATGCGGTGTGGCAACGCCGAGAAGCTGCGAAGCACCTCTACGATCACCGATACCGGTACGCCGCCTTCATGGGCCAGGAAAGACGCCGCCAACGCGTCCTGATAATTCTGCACACCCCGAAGGAGCAGCTCCTTGGTAGAGCAAAGGGGAATTTTTTCTCCGCCCCGCTTCAAAGTGAGCACATCCCCATCAAGATACGCCCCTTCCTCCACTTCATGAGAAGTAGAAAGGAGGCATACATGGGTATACGGCTCGGCTGACGCCAGGAACTGCGGTGTATAGGGATCTTCTGCATTGAGAAGAAGACAATCGGATTCATCCATATTTTCAAAAACACGAGCCTTCGCCGCTGCATAGGCTTCCATGGTATGATGGCGCTCCAAATGATCCGGCGTGATATTCAAAATGACTGCCGCTTTCGGCTTGAAATCATGAATAAATTCCAGCTGGAAGCTGGAAACTTCCGCCGCAATGAGGCCATTCGGTGGGACCAGCTCTGCCTCACGGGAAAGGGAAATCCCCAGATTTCCTGCCAAAGCAAAGGGCCGACCCCAATGACTCAGCATACTTCCCAAAAGGGTGGTTGTAGTGGTCTTTCCATTGGTGCCGGTAATCGCCAAAATAGGCGCTTTCGTCACGCGATAAGCCAGCTCCACTTCACTCAGTACAGGAATATCTCTTTGGAATGCTTCCTGTACAATCGGATTTTCCGAAGGAACGGATGGCGAAACCACCAGGGCATCCATCCCGTCCAAAAGTTCGCTGGTCTGCGCGCCGAAGCGGAATTCCGCTCCCTGCTCCACCAAAGCGGCTTTTTCTTTTTTATCATTTACATTGTCTTTTAGATCAGAAATCAGAACCTTCGCCTCATGGCGCAAAAGCACATGAGCAGCCCCCAATCCGCTGATACCGGCGCCGAGGATTAATACATTTTTCATGGAAATACCTCCTGGCAAATAGAACTGTGATGAGAATATGAGATATTGAGATAATGCGATAATAAGATAATGAGAACGTATCCTCCTATTTCTCGCAAGGCTAAAACACGATCTCAATTCTCAATTTCTCGTTATCTCATATTCTCAACCAACTACAACATATAAATCGTAAGCATCAAAGCCAAGCAGGCAGCGAACCCCTCAAAAATCCAAAAGGTCCATACCACTCGGACTTCGCTCCAGCCGGACAATTCAAAATGATGGTGCAGCGGGCTCATCTTGAAGACGCGCTTCCCCGTCGTTTTGAAGGAAATGACTTGAATAATGACAGACAGTGCTTCTAACACAAAAATCATTCCGATGAAAACCAGGAGAAGTTCGGTGCGGGTCATCACAGAAATCCCTGCGATAGCGCCGCCCAAGGCCAAAGAGCCTGTGTCCCCCATGAATACCTTCGCCGGATGATAATTGAAAAACAGGAACCCGGCACAGGCACCGGCCAAAATGATGATGAAATATCCCAAATCGTGGAAGCCGGTCAGGTAGCAATACAGCGCGTAAGCGGAGAAAGAAACGACGCAGCAGCCGGAGGCGAGACCGTCCAAGCCATCAGTCAGATTCACTGCATTCGACGCACCTACAATGACAAGCAGTACGAAGGGATAATAGAGATACCCAATAGAAATTTCAAAGGAGGTAAAAGGAATCGCAATGGAGTACGGAAGCCCCAAGGTGTCTACCACGCCCCAGCAGAAGAGGACGGCCAAAATAATTTGACCAAGCATTTTCTGCTTCGCTGTGAGACCCAGATTTCTCTTTTTCTCCGCTTTGATGAAATCATCCAAAAAGCCCAGAAGCCCATGACCCAGGGTAAGGAATAAAATCCACAAAACCGATGGATCCAGTAAATGATTAAACAAAACTACAATGACCATAGCTGCCAGCATGAAAAGCCCACCCATAGTAGGTGTACCGCTCTTGGCCCGATGGGATTTCGGTCCCTCAGTCCGAATGGACTGCCGAGCTTTGAGCTTCTTCAAAAGCGGCAAGCCTACGAAGCCAATCAAAATTGTAGCCACAGCGGCTTCCAGCAGATATAGCAAATAATTAGTTTCCATTCGTTTCCAGAACTCCCCTCATGAATTTCGGCACAGCCTCCATATGCATATAATGGGAGCCTTTCACCAGCACCGCATCCCCCGGCTTCGCCAGGTGCAAGAGGTGCTTTGCTGCTTCCTCACAGGTGTCGCAGCAAATCGCAGGGAGGCCGCCTTTCTCAGCGCCTTCTGCCAATTTCCGGGAAAGCGGTCCTACGGCGATGAGTCCATCAAAGCCGATTTCTGCGGCCTTTTCTCCGGTTTCTAAATGCAGCTGTTCTTCCATTTCGCCAAGCTCACCCATGTCTCCAAGGACCAGGAAATGGTGCTTCGCCGGCATCTGCTTCAGCGAACGGAAAGCCATCTCCATAGAGAGAGGATTGGCATTATAGGAATCATCCATGACGGAAATCCCGCCTACATCGAGGAGCGTCTGCCGCTGCCCGGTGGGACGGAAATCCGCCAATGCTTTCTGTATTTTTCTAGCATCCACGCCCACCACGCGGCCCGCTGCTGCGGCAGCCAGAGCGTCATAGACGTTGTGAATGCCCAAAAGATTCAATTTTACTTTAAAAGCCTCGTCGAAGGAGGTGCAGGTAAATTGGGTGTGATCCGCTTCGTAGCGGACATCGCTCCCTCGCACGGTATAGCGGCCTTTGACGCCGTAGGAAATCACTTTCCCAGCGAAATTGTCTGCCATGGCTTTCACATAGGGATCGTCGCCATTCAGGATGGCTGTGCCATCTGCCGGCAGTGCCTCGATAAGCTCTGCCTTCGCCTTGGCAATATTCGCCTGGCTTCCCAGGATACCGATATGGGATGTACCCACATTGGTGACGATGCCGATGGTAGGGCTGGCAATGCGGCAAAGCTCAGCAATCTGCCCAAATCCGCGCATCCCCATTTCCACCACGCACACCTCTGTTTCCTTCGTCATGGAAAGAAGCGTCATGGAGAGGCCGATTTCGTTATTAAAATTTTTCTGAGTGGCACATACGCGGAAACGGGACGCCAAGACAGAAGCGGTCATGTCCTTGGTGGTGGTTTTCCCATTGGAGCCGGTGATGCCGATCACCGGGATGTGAAAACGCATCCGATGAAAATGCGCCAGGTCTTCCAACGCCTGCAGGGTATCCGATACCAAGAATACAGATACGCCGCCGGCCACCTTCTCTGCCGCCTTTTCGTCGGAAATAATGACGCCGGCCGCACCGGCTTCGCATGCCTTTTCTACAAAAGCATGGCCGTCAAAATTTTCACCCTTCAGCGCGATAAACACATTTCCGTTCTGAATGGAGCGAGTATCAGTGCTCACGCCATTCATATCCGGTTCGCTGCCGCGGGAAAGGAGCTTCGCCTCGCAGGCTCTCAAAATTTCATCTATGGTAAAGGCAGCCATGAGTCTCACCCTTTCAGTGCTTTACGCGCTTCTTCCCTATCATCGAAATGAATGGTCTTATCCTTCAAAATTTGGTAATCTTCATGGCCTTTGCCGGCGATGAGGACAATGTCGTCGCCCTGTGCCAGCTCGATGGCTCTCTGGATCGCGCTTCTGCGGTCTACAATCACTTCGTAGTCCAAGGAAGGCTTCTTCTCTTTGATTTCCTTCACGCCCGCAGCCACTTCCGCCACGATGGTGTCCGGGTCCTCGGTGCGAGGATTGTCACTGGTGACGATAGCGATATTTGCATTCTCTGCCGCGATGCGCCCCATGATTGGGCGTTTCAATTTATCTCTGTCTCCGCCGCAGCCGAATACGACGATGATTTTCCCCTTCGTGATTTCCTGCGCGGTAGTCAAAATCTTTTCCAAACCGTCCGGCGTGTGAGCATAGTCTACCACCACAGTGAAGGACTGGCCTTCGTCGATGAGCTCAAAACGCCCCGGCACGCTATGGAAGGTCTTCATGGATTTCACCACCTCTTCCATAGGGATGCCTTCGGAAAGAGCCGCACCCATGGCACCTAAGGTATTGTAAATGTTGAAGCGTCCGGCCAGCTTGGTCTCCACTTCATACACCTTTCCCTGGTATTTCACTTTGAATGCAGAGGATTTCCCCGTGAACCGGCTATCAAAGGCATAGAGATCCGCCTTTTCATCCATCATGCTATAGGTATGGAGTCCGCAAACCTTCGGATTTACCGCATCTTCCATCACATGGGCATAGGGGTCGTCGACGTTTACCCAAGCGGCTTTGTTATCCTTCCGCTGCCCTTCTTTGGAAATCATAGCAAAGAGGATGGCCTTGGCCTTGGCGTAGTTGTCCATGGTCTTGTGGAAATCCAAGTGGTCTTCTGTGAGGTTTGTGAAGACTGCATTATCAAATTCGCAGCCTGCCACACGGCCCATCACCAGCGCATGGGAGGAAACCTCCATGCATACATGGGTCACCTTTTCCTGCGCCATCTGATAGAGCAATCGCTCCAAATCGATGACATCGGGGGTGGTATTGTGGGTCGGCAGCTCTTTATCGCCAATCAGTGCGTGAATGGTGCCGATGACGCCGGTCTTGTAGCCCGCTTCCTCCAGAATATGACTGATCACGTGGGTGGTGGTGGTTTTGCCATTGGTACCGGTGAGGGCGATCATCCGCATTTTTTCTGCAGGGTAATCAAAGAAGAAAGGCACCATGTCCTCCATGGCCTTTCTGGTGTCTTCTACATATACGACGGAAACACCTTCGGGCGCTTCCACAGGCTTCGATGCTACAATTGCTTTCGCCCCTTTTTCGGCTGCCGATTGCACGAATCGATGGCCGTCCACGTGAGCGCCTACCAGACAAATGAATAAGCTGCCTTCCTTCACCTCACGGGAATCGGCGGTCACGTCCAAAATGTCTATATCTTCGGCTCCCTCTACTTTTTGGTAGGGAGTCTTTTTCAATAATTCCGCTAATTTTTTCAAATCAGTCACCTCTATCAATATATTGGCAATCAGGAAACATCGCCTTGAATGCCACTATTTATATTAGCCTAAATGAGCAGGAAGCACAAGGGGCCGTGAAAAAATGAGAAATCATCTTCACAGCCCCTTTCGTTATAAATATCTATTTAAAAACGCTTGTTAGTGATCAGTGGTCAGTGATTAGTGATCAGGGCGCGTTTGCTTGCTCCCTCGCTCTCCCGATAGCAGAAATTACAGGAATGAGGAAATAGCGAATCACGCCCTGACTACCAATCACTAATTACTGACCACTAAACCACTATTATCTTCCCCGATTGGGTTCCGGTACCACCGGGTCAGCGCCGCCGTAGACCGCGCGAAGAGGCAGGCTCATGCCCAGCTTCGACTCAGCGATGTGCTGCACCCGCACCGGCGCTTCCAGACGGGAAACCTCCAGCTTCATGACTGCATTTTCCTTGGCCATAGTCATCACCTCACGGCGAATGGTCTGCAGGTGGTACTCCTCTTGGGCGTTGCTCCCGCCCAGGAACACCGCCAGCACAATAGGAACCAGCGTCAAAGCGATCACACAAAACACGTCAAAGAAAACGGAATGCGACGCCGTCCCGGCCCGCAGCACAGGCCTTGCAGCCTCTCTTTCCGGTATGGAGGATATGTAACCGATAGTCTCTGCATTTTGTGATATCATACAAAATCTCTCCTAACTACCTTAGCTGAATACCTAGTAATTAGTGGTCAGGACGCGCGCACCTGTCCCCCCATATCGACCGGTTGCCATATGTCGAAGAGCTGATACGCCCTGATTACTTATTACTGACCACTGATCACTAAATTCTTATACCTTTTCTGCTACACGAAGGACCGCGCTTCTGGCCCGCGGATTTTCTTCGATTTCCTTATCACTGGGTTTCATTGCTTTTCCCACGGACTTGATGAGCCTGTGGTGATGACACATGCATACCGGCAGCTCCGGCGGGCAGATGCAGTCCCGCTCCATTTCCTTGAAAGCCTTTTTGATGATCCGATCTTCCAAGGACTGGAAGGTGATGACACCGATGCGGCCACCCACCTTCAAGTGAGAAACGCAGGCTTCCATGGTATCCTTCAAAATTCCCAGTTCATTATTTACCTCGATGCGAATGGCCTGGAAGGTCCGCTTCGCCGGGTGCGGTCCATCTCTTCTGGCACGAGCCGGGATGGCCGCTTTGATCACACCCACCAGATCCTCGGTGGTCTCGATGGGCTTCTTTTCTCTGAATTCGCAGATAAACTGCGCGATACGCTTCGCCCACCGCTCTTCGCCATAGTCGCGAATGATGCGGACGAGCTCCTCTTCTTCATAGGTATTGACGATGTCGTAAGCCGTGAGCGGATTTCGCTGATCCATACGCATATCCAAGCGGCCATTATTCATATAGGAAAAGCCGCGACTCCCATCGTCGAGCTGATGGGACGATACGCCCAGGTCGAAAATAAATCCATCCACCTTTTCGATTTCCAAAGACGCCAAAACGTTATGGATATGGGAAAAATTATCCCGCACCGCCACATGACGACAGGCTGCATGCTCCAAGCGCTTCGATGCCGCTTCGATAGCCTCTTCGTCTTGATCAACGCCAATCAAAAGCGCATCTTCCGCCAGTTTTTCCGACATGGCAAAGGAGTGCCCTCCCCCACCAAGGGTACAATCGACGTAAATGCCATGGGGATTGGTCAAGATATGGTCAATCATTTCCCCCAAAAGGACTGTGGTGTGTTGAAATTCCATGTTCCATCCCCTTATAAATCAAAATTCAGCGGCAATTCCAAAGAATCCGCAATAGCTGCGATATCTTCTCCGCCTTCATCCTGCTCAAGCAGCTCCGGATCCCAGATCTCAATGATGGGACCGGTCCCCACAATGAGGGCATCCTTTTTCAGCTGCGCGAAGGCGCGCAAATGAGCAGGAATCAAAATACGACCCTGCCGATCACATTCCATTTCTGTGCCGCGACCAATCAAGTGGCGCATCACCTTTCGTACATTGCGATTGGTGAATGGCAGCTTCTGCAGCCGCGCGATTAGCGCATCCCAACGCTCCTTCGGATAAATGCAGAGGCAGGTATCCAAGCCCGGAGCCAACACAAAATGACTTCCCAGCTCGTCTCTAAACTTCGCGGGAAGGATCATGCGCCCTTTGGCGTCTATGGTATGAGAATATTCATTCATGAACATAATCCTTCCACCTCCTCCACATTTACCCACATTCTACCACATTCCCCCACTTGATGACAATGAACATTTTCAGCGCCATTCCAAAATTCCCCCACTGCCCGAGACAGATTTTTCCCTGATTTCATCGAAGAAAATCAGAATGCTGCCCGTCAGATGCGACCGAAAATATTTTCTTTTTCCGGCCGCAGGAGAAAAAGTGGGTGGTGGGGATTCGCCACTTTTGAGAGGAATGACGTGGCCGGTTTAGTAATCAGTGATTAGTGATCAGTGATCAGGGCGCATTTGGCGCCATTCACACATAGCATTGGTACTATATATAATCGCGCACCGGCTGCTGACTACTGACCACTACACCGATAGCGCAAAGCCACAGATTGTTTCGCCCTAATCACTAATCACTGATCACTAATTACTATCTCCAATAAAAAAGAACCGGGACGGTCATCCCGATTCTCTTATTCTTCTATTTCTTCCGGTGTCATGCCGGCCAGGACCATTTGCTTTTCATCTTTTCGCATGTGGAAGAAGCGATAGACATTGGCAGCGGCGCGTTTGTTCATGCCGGGCACCTGGGCCAGCTCTTCTTCGGTGGCTTTTTTCATTTCATCCAATGAGCGGAAGGCGTGCCATAGGGCGTTTCGGCGATTGGGGCCGATACCTTCGATGTGGTCCAGCACGGACTCTGTATTTCTTTTGTTCGTCCACTTCCTGTGATAGGTGATGACGAAGCGGTGGGCTTCGTCGCGGAGAAATTGGAGAAGCTGCAGCGCCGGCTCGTGGTGGTCCAGCACGATAGGCACATCGCTTCCTTCCACATAGATTTCCTCAATGCGCTTGGCGAGGCCAATGACCGGCGCCGTGCAGCCGGCCTCTCGGATCACCGGGATGGCGGCGCTCATTTGTCCTAGACCGCCATCCAAGACGATGAGGTCCGGCTCAGGCCAATCCTTTTCATTTCCATACCGACGGCTCATGACTTCCGCCATGGATTTGAAATCGTCGGCGTGGCCCTGGGTGGTGCGGAGCTTGAATTTCCTGTACTCGCTCTTCGCCGGCCGGCCGTGCTCGAAGACCGCCATGGAGCCGGTGGTCTCAGCACCTTGGTTGTGAGAAATATCGAAGCACTCCATCCGCTCCGGCAGCCTGGGCAGGCCCAGGAGCTCTTTCAATTTCTTCACAGCCCCCTGCTCGCGGGCGTCCTGGTACTCCCACTGCAGCTTTTTATCGGATAAATATTTCGCCGCATTGGACATGGCCATGTCCTTCAGCCGCCGCTTGAATCCGCGCTCGGGGAGTAGCATTTCCACCTTGCTGCCCCGAAGCTTCGTGAGCCAGTCTTCCAGCAAGCTTTTTTCTTCCGGCAGCAATGGCAAAATAATCTCCTTTGGCACAGAGGTCGGATTTTCTCCATAGAAATCGCGGAGGAAAGCGATGATGATTTCCTCATCACTTTCCGCACTGCTGTCAGGGATGCTGAAATTTTCTTTCCCCACCATGCGGCCATAGCGGATGTAGAACACCTCCAGCCCCGCGTGGCTGCCATCCCTAGCAAAGCCCACCACATCGAAGTCGCCGTCGGCGCAAACGATGTGCTGCCGCTCCTGCACACTTTGGATGGCCTTCACCTGGTCCCGCAGCTTTGCGGCTTTTTCGAAATCCAAATTTTCTGAAGCCGTGAGCATTTCCTTCTGCAGCTCCTTCACCAGGGTCGTGCTTTTTCCCTCCAAAAGGGCGGCGATGGTGTCCACATAGCCCTTGTACTCCTCGTGGCTCACGTGGCCGCCGCAGGGGCCGGCGCAAAGATGCATATGGTATTGCAGACAAGGCCGCGGCACCTTCAAGGAGCGGCAGGTCCGCACGGGGTAGTAGCGACGAAGAAGGGACAGCGTCTGCCGAAGGCTTCCCACATCGGTGAATGGTCCGAAATATTTCGCGCCATCATCGCGGCGAATATTTCTGGTCACAAAAATGCGGGGCCATTCTTCTCCCACCGTAAGCTTCACATAGGGGTAGGACTTATCATCTCGCAGGGAAATATTATACTTCGGATGGATTTCCTTGATCAGGTTGCACTCCAGGATCAGCGCTTCCATTTCGGTAGCGGTCATGGTGATATCCAAATCCTCAGCGTGGCGGATCATGGCTGCCACCTTCGGCGAACGCTTCTTATCCTCCCGCACATAGGAGCGGACGCGATTCTTCAGATTCTTCGCCTTACCCACATAGATGATCCGCCCGTCCTTATCCTTCCAGCGATACACCCCGGGGCTGTCGGGCAGAGCCTCCACCTTGGCACGTATTTTTTCGTTTACATCGATCATGTCGTTTCAAATACCGCTATTGGTTTAGTAATTAGTAATTAGTAATCAGTGATCGGTAATTAGGACGCATTGGACATTAGTCTCGCATAGCGGATATACCGCCATGTGCGAATCTCGTCCTGATTCCTAATCACTGACCACTAATCACTAAACCTCCAGCGTTTATCCCTCACCGCTTCATAAATTCCTTCGTCCGCTCGATGACCGGGCCCAGGTACTGGCCGGTGTAGGAGCGAGTGACCTTACAGATGTCCTCCGGCGTGCCGGTGGCTACCACTTCGCCGCCTTTGTCGCCGCCTTCGGGGCCCAGGTCGATGATGTAGTCTGCGGTCTTCACCACGTCCAAATTGTGCTCGATGACGACCACTGTATTTCCCTGATCCACCAGCTTTTCCAGCACAATCAAAAGCTTGCGGATATCCTCGCTGTGGAGGCCGGTGGTGGGTTCGTCCAAGATATACAGCGTGTCGCCACTGCCGCGGCGCATAAGCTCGGTGGCCAGCTTCACGCGCTGAGCCTCGCCGCCGGACATGGTGGTGGCGGGCTGGCCCAGGTGAATGTAGCCGAGGCCCACTTCCTGCAATGTCTGGAGCTTTCGCAGAATCTTATCGTGATTCGCAAAGAATGGCACCGCTTCATCGACGGTCATGTTCAGCACATCGGAAATATTTTTCCCCTTGTACCGCACTTCCAAGGTTTCGCGGTTATAGCGAGCACCGTGGCATACCTCGCAGGGGACGTAGACATCAGACAGAAATTGCATTTCGATCTTGATAATGCCATCGCCATGACAAGCCTCACAGCGGCCGCCTTTGATATTGAAGCTAAAGCGCCCAGGCTTGTAGCCTCGCATCTTCGCCTCGGCGGTCTGGCTGTACAGCTCGCGGATATCATTAAAAACGCCGGTATAGGTGGCGGGATTCGACCGCGGCGTGCGGCCGATGGGCTGCTGGTCGATGTCGATAATCTTATCCACATACTCCACCCCTTCCATGGCGTCGTACTGGCCCGCGCCGTAGGAGGTGTGATTTTTGATATTGCAGAGGCCCTGGTAAAGGATTTCATTCACAAGGGTACTCTTGCCGGAGCCGGATTCCCCTGTCACCACCGTGAAAGTACCCAAAGGAATGGACACGTCGATATGCTTCAGATTGTGTTCCGCTGCCCCTTTGATGGTGAGAAAAAGCCCATTTCCCTTTCGCCGCTCCGCCGGTAGGGGAATATATTTCTCGCCGCGAAGGTACATGCCGGTGATGGAGTCTTTTACATTCTTCACATCCTCCGGCGTACCTTCGGCTACTACACGGCCGCCATTCTCGCCGGCGCCGGGGCCGATGTCTACCACCCAGTCCGCCGTGCGGATGGTGTCCTCGTCGTGCTCCACCACGATCAGCGTATTTCCTAAATCTCGCATACCTTTCAAGGTGGCCAGAAGCTTGTCATTGTCTCTTTGGTGCAGGCCGATGGATGGCTCGTCCAGGATATAGAGCACCCCCACCAGACCGCTGCCGATCTGGGTAGCCAAGCGGATGCGCTGGGCCTCACCGCCGGACAGGGTAGCCGCGCCGCGGGACAGGGTGAGGTAGTCCAGCCCCACATTCACCAGGAACGACAGGCGGCTCTTCACCTCGCGAAGAATTTGGTCAGCGATGATTTTCTCCTTTTCCGACAGCTCCAGTGTTTCCAGGAAATCCAGGAGATCCACCACAGCCATGTCAGACATTTCGGCGATATTTTTATTTCCCACGCGGAAGGCCAGGCTCTCGGGGCGAAGGCGAGCGCCGTGACACACAGGGCAAGGCTTCTCCCGCAAATAATTCGCCAGGGTTTCCTTCATCTTCTCGGTCCACGCCTCTTCGTAGCGACGTTTCGTCATGGGGACAATGCCTTCGAAAACCCGCTGGTAGGTCTTCGTCTCCCCTTCCTGGTTCGTGTACTTAAAGGTTAAAAGCTCCGTACCGCCGTGCTCAAATTCCACCTTCGCCTCATCCGGCAAATCGTCGTAGGATGCGTCCATGGTGAGACCGTAGGATTTCAAAAAAGCATCGAGCATCCGATAGAGCCAATTGTCTTTGTTGTAAGGAAATGGCTTGATGGCGCCCAGTCGGAAGGATAGGCTATGGTCCGGCAGGATGCGATGGAAATCCGCCTCCAGCGACGCGCCAAGGCCCATGCAGGCCGGGCAAGCGCCGAAGGGATTATTGAAGGAAAAAATGCGAGGCTCCGGCTTGGGTAGAGAAATCCCACAGTCCGGGCAGGAGAAATGGGTACTGAAAACCATATCCTCCCCGCCAATCACCGACGCCACCATCATACCGTCCCCCAGCTTCAGCGCCGCTTCCACAGAGTCTGTCAGGCGGCGAATGATGCCCTCCTTCACGATGATGCGATCCACCACCACCTCGATGGTGTGCTTTTTATTTTTCTCCAGCTCGATATCATCGGACAGCGGCAGCACTTCGCCGTCCACGCGGACGCGGACATAGCCTTCCTTGCGGAGCTCCTCCAGGAGCTTCTTGTGGGTCCCCTTCTTCGCGCTGGCCACAGGCCCTAAGATCATGAGCTTCGTCCGCTCGCCCAAGGCCATCAAAGCGTCTACGATCTGGTCTACCGTCTGCCGGCGGATGGGCTTACCGCAATGGGGGCAGAAGGTACGGCTGCCATGAGCATAGAGCATGCGCAGATAGTCGTGGATCTCCGTCACTGTCCCCACGGTGGAGCGGGGATTGTGGCTGGTCGATTTCTGGTCGATGGAAATCGCAGGCGATAGCCCGGAAATCTTATCCACATCGGGCTTATTCATCTGCCCTAAAAATTGGCGGGCGTAGGCCGACAGGGACTCTACGTACTTTCTCTGGCCCTCCGCGTAAATGGTATCAAAAGCCAGAGAAGACTTCCCCGACCCCGAGAGGCCGGTAAATACAATCAATTGATTTCTAGGAAGCTCCAGGTCTATATTTTTCAGATTATTCTGCCTGGCTCTCTGAATCACAATGCCTTTTTCCATGTATATTATTTACTCCTTATCGGTGATAGATCCTTCGACTTCGCTCAGGATGACGAAACAAGAAAATCTACTGCGTCAATGGGCGTGCTTCCGCTAGTGCCGGTTGTGCCCCTGTGGAGGCACTCCAACCCCCGCCCTTCGGGCCCTCCCCCTTCCGGAGGATAGGCCGCTGAAAAAGTCCCCTCCTCGTGCATAGGGGTAATTTTTATGCAAAATGCGCGCGAAAGAATCGGGCTTGAGCGCCTCTCATCACGCGATTTCCTGCATAAAAATAAGGGCCATACATCGAAACAGGACTTTTTCAGTGGCCTCTCCGGAGGAAGAGGGTTAATTTGGTGGGCTTCGCCCCTTTTATATTCTCTTCTTTGTGGGCTTATAGATTCGTTTTTTTGCCGACTCCTGGCGCTTCAGGGCCTCATCGGCGCGGGAGCCGTAGCGGTCGGTCCACATCTGGCGGAGCTGGGATAGCTGGTCGCGCCAATGGGCTGCTTCTTCAAATTCCAGGTCCTTCGCCGCCCGCTTCATATTTTTCTCGCAATTTTTCATGCGTTCATAGATTTCTTCATCCGACAGCTCATCAGTGGATTTCTTTGCACCGTAGTCTGCCGGCTTTTCTTCGATTTTCGTCAAATCGATGAGATCCTTCACCCGCTTCTGCACGGTGTGCGGCGTGATGTGATGCTCCTCATTGTACGCCATCTGGATGGAACGGCGGCGATTCGTCTCGTCCATGGCGTATTTCATGGATTTCGTAATGCGGTCAGCGTACATGATGACGTGGCCGTGCTCGTTTCGCGCCGCGCGGCCGATGACCTGTATCATCGACGTTTCCGAGCGAAGGAAGCCTTCCTTGTCCGCGTCTAAGATAGCCACCAGAGATACCTCCGGCATGTCCAGGCCTTCGCGGAGCAAATTGATGCCTACCAATACATCGAAGACGCCGGCACGAAGGTCGCGGATGATTTCCGCACGCTCGATGGTAGCCACGTCAGAGTGAAGGTACCGCACCTTCACGCCTGCTTCGGTGAGGAAATCGGTCAGATCCTCAGCCATTTTCTTTGTCAGCGTAGTGATGAGGACGCGCTCGCCGGCATCCTCTCGTTTGTGGATTTCTCCCAGCAAGTCATCCATCTGCCCCTCGATAGGCCGCACCTCGATGCTGGGATCCAGAAGCCCGGTGGGGCGGATGATCTGCTCCGCCGTATTGGTGGCCACGCCGGTCTCATAGGGCCCCGGCGTAGCGGAAACGTAAATGATCTGGTTGATCCGCTCTGTAAATTCGTCAAAAGTCAGTGGCCGATTGTCCAGCGCCGACGGCAAGCGGAAGCCGTAATCCACCAGCGTTCCTTTTCTGGACTGGTCGCCATTGTACATGGCCCGAAGCTGCGGCACCGTCACGTGGGACTCATCGATCATGATGAGGAAATCATCGGGGAAATAGTCCAGCAGGCTGAATGGCGGCTCCCCTGCTTTTCGGTCGGACATGTGGCGGGAATAATTCTCGATGCCCGAGCAATACCCCACCTCCTGCATCATTTCCAGGTCGTAATTCGTCCGCTGCTCTAAGCGCTGGGCCTCTAGGAGCTTATCCTGGTCCCGTAGCTCCTTCAGCCGCCCCCGTAGCTCCTCCTCGATGGTCCCCACCGCGTGGCGCAGCTTCTCGGAGCTGGTCACATAGTGGGACGCCGGGAAGATGCCGATGTGATTTCTTTCCGCCACCGTCTCGCCGGTCAAGACATCGAACTCCGTCAAAGAGTCGATTTCATCGCCAAACATTTCGATGCGCACTGCCACATTATTTTCCGACGCCGGAAATACATCGATGGTATCCCCTCGGACGCGGAAGGTATCGCGGGTGAAATTCATATCGTTGCGCATGTATTGCATATCCACCAGCTTTTCGAGAATCTTATCCCGCTCGATTTCCTCCCCGGGGCGCAGCGACAGGCCCATGCTGCTGTAGTCCTCCGGGTCCCCCAAGCCGTAAATGCAGGACACAGACGCCACAATGATCACATCCCTTCGCTCGAAAAGCGCCATGGTGGCGGAGTGGCGAAGGCGGTCGATTTCCTCGTTTCGCGAGGAATCCTTCTCGATATATGTATCCGTCTGGGGCACATAGGACTCCGGCTGATAGTAATCGTAGTAGGAAACGAAATAGTACACCGCGTTATCGGGAAAGAAATCCTTGAATTCGCTAGCCGTCTGGGCCGCCAGGGTTTTATTTGGAGAAATAATCAAGGTAGGCCGCTGCACCTCTTCGATCACCTTCGCCATGGTGAAGGTCTTTCCCGTGCCGGTAGCGCCCAAAAGCACCTGAGCCCACTCGCCGCCTTGAAGTCCTTCCACTAAGGAAGCAATGGCCTGCGGCTGATCCCCCTGCGGCTGAAACGGCGCCTTCAAAGCAAAAGGCCGCGCCGGCTCGATATACTCTCTCTTGATCCGTGATCTATCCATGAGCTTCTCCTCTCGAAGAATCATTATCGATTTTTATCTATATGATTATAACATAGCGAGGGAAGTGAGAAAATGAGATTTTAAGAGATTGAGAAATATAGGATATGGATCCGCGTACCTGCATCCTCATAGCTAGGAGCTTTCAGCTTGGAGCTGGGAGCCCGGCTAGAGACACGTAGCATTCAACTACGTTCTACCGCTGAGTATGCCTACTGACGCTAAATAGGCTCATAGCTCCAAGCTCACAGCTCCTAGCTATGGGGAAGCAGGCAAATACGCCACATCCCTTATCCCTCGATTTCCCAATAAAAAAATACCGCCCTTTCGGACGGTATCTGATTTCTATTGCCCCACCATGTCGTTAAAGCCGGATTTTGAGTCTGCGTATGTGCAGGTGGGTGTCCTTGTGAAGAACTTTGACAGTCCCCGAAAGGGGCATGGCCGCTATCCCTCAAATTTCCAGACTCCCTCAAATAAAAGTATCGGTTCAAAATATGAAGCCGCACGTGCACAGCAGGGTTCTGTAGATAGTGTATCAAATCAAGGCGATTTTTACAAGGGAAATTTAATCTCTCGCGCGTTGCTGCTTCGTCATAGCCAGGAGCTATGAGCTTGGAGCTTGGAGCTCTTGCAGAGTCAACGGGCGTGGTTAACGAAGGAGACAGTAGGTAAGACGCGTTCGACTGCTTCGTCATAGCTTTGAGCGAGAAGCTGGGAGCTTGTAAGCCCGCCCCACGAGACATTGACGCTATAGTCAAGCGTGTCTCGCCTTGCGCCTCTTGCGCCAAGCATGACTACTGACTCCAGCCGAGCTCCAAGCTCCCAGCTGAAAGCTCCTAGCTATGAGGAAGCAGCCAACCCCCGCCCTTCGGGCCCTCCCCCTTCCAGAGGAAGGAGGTCCGATAGTGGTAAGCGGGCCTTAGCCCATATCCCTTGTCCCTTATCCCCAATTATTTCGCCGGCTTGGAGCTCTTGAATCCTTCTCTCTTGCCGATGACGGTGGCGCCATTCATGTAGGGGATGAGGGCTTCCGGTACTTTGATGGTACCATCAGCCTGCTGATAGTTTTCCATGATAGCAGCTACTGTTCTGCCTACTGCAAGGCCGGAGCCATTCAGAGTGTGAACGAATTCCGGTTTTGCGCCCTGGGCTCTGCGGAAGCGGATGTTCGCACGGCGGGCCTGGAAGTCGAGACAGTTGGAGCAGGAGGAAATTTCTCTGTATTTATCCTGGGCCGGCATCCATACTTCGATGTCGTAGGTCTTTGCGGAGGAGAAGCCGATATCGCCGGTGCAGAGGCAGACAACGTGATACGGAAGCTTCAGGAGCTGCAGCACCTTTTCTGCTTCCGCGGTCAAGGATTCGAGTTCATCCCAGCTGTCTTCCGGTTTGCAATATTTCACCATTTCTACCTTGTGGAACTGGTGCTGACGGATCAGGCCGCGGGTATCCTTGCCGGCAGAGCCTGCTTCTTTACGGAAGCAAGGAGTGAGGGCGGTGAGGTGTACCGGGAGAATGTCTCCATCAATGATTTCACCGGAGAAATAGTTGGTCAGCGGCACTTCGGCGGTCGGGGTCATGTACATGGATTCGCCTTCCACCTTGTACATATCTTCTGCGAATTTCGGCAGCTGGCCGGTGCCCTGCATGGATTTGCCATTGATGATGTATGGCGGGATCACTTCGGTGTAGTCGTTCATGACGGTGTGCACGTCGAGCATGAAATTGTATACTGCTCTTTCCAGGCGAGCAATGCTGGAGAGGTAGAAATAGAAACGAGCACCGGACACCTTGCCGGCTCTTTCTGCATCTAAGAGGCCCAGGTCATCGCCCAATTCGTAGTGCGCTTTGATGGGGAAATCAAAGGTCGGGATTTCGCCCCATTTGCGGACTTCCGGATTTTCGCTGTCGTCCTTGCCGATCGGCACGGAAGCGTCGCACATATTCGGCAGCTGCAGGAGGAGCTTGTTCAGATTTTCTTCTACTTCAGCCAATTCCTTGTCGATGGCTGCGATTTTTTCGCCTACTTCACGCATAGCAGCGATGGCTTCGGTGGCATCTTCCCCATTTTTCTTTGCCATAGCGATCTTCTTGGTCTCGGCGTTGCGTTCGCTCTTCAGCGCTTCGGTCTGCTGCAGGAGTTCTCTTCTCTTTTCGTCGAGGCCCAGGATTTCATCCAGCTGTTCGAAGGAATTGTGACGGTTCACCAGGTTGGTGCGCACTTCTTCGGCATGTTCTCTGATAAATTTCATGTCTAACATACTACATCTCTCCCTATCTTTACTATGGGAAATCCGATTTCCCATTAAAAAATGAAAATAAAAAAACTTCCTCCCTCTATGGGACGAAGTCATCGCGGTACCACCCAAATTGCATATAGCCAGCTCACGACCTGTATCGAGTGCCTCCCGTCCGATTCCTCATCGGCCGCTCCGGAGTGGAAACTTTTTCTTCTGCCAGGGCTCTCACCGACCGCCCTGTCTCTGAAAGACATCTGAAAAAGATTTTCTCTTTCCCTGCGTTGCCTTTATTATAGCGAGTCGCATCTTGATTTGCAAGGTGGGAATGTCGGTTTTAACGATGGAGGTTTAGTAATTAGTAATTAGTGGTCAGTGATCAGGGCGCGTTTGACTGCTTCGTCATAGCTAGGAGCTTTCAGCTTGGAGCTTTTTTAGAGGCAGTAAGCATACTCGGCGATGGAACGTAATTAAATGCCAAGTGACACTATCAGAGCTCCAAGCTCATAGCTCAAAGCTCCTAGCTATGACGAAGCAGGTACGCGGACCCTATCCCTTATCCCCAACCTCCATCAGCTCTACATCTTCCCCCGGGCCATCGCGAAGGCCGCCAGGGTCTTGGCATCGTAGATTTCTCCTTTGGAAATCATATCCCACACCTTTTCAAGGGGGATCTTCACCACATCCAGGAATTCGTCTTCATCCAGGTGCTGGTGGGCGGGGATGAGATGATCTGCCAGGTAGAGGTGGATGGTCTCATTGCAGAAGCCTGGGGTGGTGTAGACATGGCCCAGCTTCACCAGGTGGTCTGTGGTGAATCCGGTCTCCTCCGTCAGCTCGCGGGCGGCGCAGGTGTCCGGGTCCTCGCCTTTGTCCAGCTTCCCTGCCGGGATTTCGAGGAGCGCCTCTTCCACCGCGTAGCGATACTGCCGCACGAAGAGGACGCAGCCGTCATCGGTGACGGGAATCACCGCCGCCGCGCCGGGATGCAGCACCACCTCGCGCCAGGTTTTATTTCCATGAATTTCTACATCATCATTATAGATGTGGAGCATGCGCCCTTCAAAGACCGGGGTGCGCTTCAAAAGCTTTTCCTTTTCGATACTCATTTCACGCCTGTGCTTCCTACGCCGCCGGTGCGTTTGCCCTCGGCGTGATCATCATCGGTGACCAGATATTTCGTGAAAATCCCCTGGGCCACACGATCACCCTTATTTACATGGAATGGCTCATCTTTGGAATTGTAGACTGCCACCATGATGTGCCCTTCATTATCTTCGTTGTTGTAATAATCCGCATCGATGATGCCGGTACTATTGGCCAGGAAAAGGCCCTTCTTGATGGCCATGCTGGAGCGGATGAAAATGGCCAGGTATTCATCATCGGCCATGTACGCCTTGAGCCCCGTCTTGATGAGAGTCACCTTGCCCGGGGCGAGGTCGATGTCTTCGCCACACTCGATGTCATAGCCGGCGCTTTTTTCCGTTTTGCGAATGGGTAGATGGATGTCCTTCCCCTGCCAATCCGACAGGATTTCAAATCCACGCAATTTCATAAAAGCCTCCTAAGGAAATAAAAACTCCAAAGGGCCCGGGTCCTTCACAGAACCTCAAGAACCCTTTGGAGTTTGTTTTGATGTAATAAACGATAGTGATTGAGTGATCAGTGGTCAGTACTTAGTGATCCGTACGCATGTTGCTGCTTTCAAGCAGCAGCCCTAATTCCTAAGTACTAATTTCTAAGTATTAAACCTCTACCGGAAATATGCAGACCTTATTTCTTCTTTTCCAGCAGCAGTGCTTTACGGGAGAGATTGATACGGCCTTTGTCGTCGATTTCGGTGACCTTGACCATGATTTCATCGCCTTCGTGAACGATGTCTTCCGGTTTTTCCACTCTCTGGAGAGCCAGCTGGGATACGTGTACGAGGCCTTCCTTGCCCGGCAGGATTTCTACGAATGCGCCGAACTTCATGAGGCGGGTCACGCGGCCGAGGTAGGTTTCGCCCACTTCTACTTCCTTCACGAGTGCTTCTACCATGCCCTTCGCTTTGAGAGCAGCGGATTCATCTTCGCAGGAAATATATACGCGGCCGTCTTCTTCTACGTCCAGCTTCGCGCCGGTTTCAGAGATGATCTTATTGATGGTCTTGCCGCCGGTGCCGATGACTACGCGGATCTTGTCCACCGGGATGGTGAGGGTGATGATCTTCGGTGCATAAGGGGAGAGATGCTCAGCCGGAGCGGTGATGCATTCTGCCATTTTGCCCAGGATGTAGAGACGGCCTTCGTGAGCCTGTTTCAAAGCGGTGAGGAGGATGTCTCTGGAAATACCATGGACCTTGATATCCATCTGGATCGCATTGACGCCCTTCGCGGTGCCTGCCACCTTGAAGTCCATATCGCCCAGCGCATCTTCCATGCCCTGGATATCGGAGAGGATGGAGAATTTGCCGCCATCTTCGATAAGACCCATAGCGATGCCTGCTACCGGAGCTTTGATCGGTACGCCGGCATTCATGAGGGACATGGTGCTGCCGCAGACAGAAGCCTGGGAGGAGGAACCGTTGGATTCCAGGATTTCAGAAACTACGCGAATCGCGTATGGGAATTCTTCTACGCTCGGGATCACCGGGAGCAGTGCTCTTTCAGCCAGTGCGCCATGGCCGATTTCGCGGCGGCCCGGGCCACGGGAGCCTTTGGTTTCCCCTACGCAGTAGGACGGGAAATTGTACTGATGAATGTATCTCTTTTCAGTCACCGGGGTGAGGTCGTCGATGATCTGGGTTTCAGACATAGGAGCCAAGGTTGTGATAGACAGCGCCTGGGTCTGGCCACGGGTGAAGAGAGCAGAGCCGTGAACGCGCGGGAGGAGCCCCACTTCGCAGGTGATCGGACGGATTTCCGTCAGCTTTCTGCCATCCGGACGGATGCCTTCATTGGTGATGGTGTGACGAACGATTTCCTTGGTCAGATGATCAAGAGCATCCGCTACATCGCCCATGTGTTCCGGGTAGATGTCAGCGAAATGATCCATAGCCACCTTCTTCGCAGCGGCGATATTGCCATCGCGGCGGAGCTTGTCAGCATCGTAAATCGCTTCGCGGAGGGATTCGGTAGCGAAGGCTTCTACATCCTTCTCAATGTCAGCCGGTACTTCCGGGAAAGTGAGGACCCGCTTTTCCTTGCCTACCTCTTCAATGATCTTCTTCTGGAAACGGCAGATTTCTTTGATGGTCTCATGGCCAAACATGATAGCATCGAGGACTTCTTCCTCCGGAGCTTCCTCAGCGCCGCCTTCTACCATCATGATCGCTTCTTCAGAGCCTGCTACGGTGACATTCATGGTGGAAGCTGCCATCTGCTCCTGGGTCGGGTTGATGACATACTGGCCATCCACGCGACCTACGCGAACGCCGGCAATCGGGCCATCCCAGGGAATATCGGAAATACCGATGGAGGCAGAAGCACCGATCATGCCGCACAGCTCCGGTGCATTGTCGTAGTCCACGGACAGAACGGTGGCCACTACGTGGATATCGTTGCGGCATCTTTTATCAAAGAGAGGACGAATCGGGCGGTCGATGAGACGAGCGCAGAGAATCGCAGAATTTCCCGGACGACCTTCACGGCGCAGGAAACCGCCGGGCATCTTGCCTACGGCGTACATTTTTTCTTCATAGTCTACCGTCAGAGGGAAGAAATCAGTGCCTTCTCTCGGTTCCTTGCTGGCAGTGGTAGCCACCAATACAGCGGTATCACCATATCTTACCAGTACAGCACCATTGGCCTGTTTTGCCATTTTGCCGGTCTCGATCACCAACTGGCGGCCGGCGAGCTCCATCTCAAATGTTTTGAACAATTCCTGTTCCTCCTAATTCATACAATTTTTATTAGTAACTTACTAATTATATAATATAGGTTTCCTTTTTCACAAGGGGGGAAAATAAAAAGTAATCGGTAGTCGGTGGTCGGTAGTCGGGATCTGCTTACCTGCTTCCTCATAGCTTTGAGCTAGGAGCTTGGAGCATGGAGCTCCGCTAGCGTCAGTAGTCATGCCAAACGATAGAGTCATAAAGCGCGCGTCTAGCCCCCCTCGAACAGCGCAGTTTCATGCTAAGTGACGCCAATAGAGCTCATAGCTCCAAGCTCCTAGCTATGAAGAAGCAGCCAAAAGCACCCCCAACTACCCGTCTACTACCCATTGACTTTATCTGCTATAATTAGTGGAGTACCACAATATGATTAGAAAAGGAACGAACGGAATGGATAACTTTATCGGAAAACATCTCTTAGTAGACTGCTACGGCTGTATAACAGAGGAAATATCTTCCTCCAAAGCTTTACTCTCCATCATGAATGAAGCAGCTGCCAATCTGGGCATGGCGGTGAACGATACCTTTTTCCACGAAAGTGAAGACGAAATCACCGTAGCCGCTTATGGCGAAAAGGCACACGTGTGCATCCACGCCTACCCGAAACTGGGCTATGCGGCAGTAGACATTTATAGCTTCGACACAGACATCCTCCCTGCCAGCACCATGGCAGTCCTTCGCGGCACCTTAGAGCCGGAAAAAATCCGTGCCACCTCAGTCAAGCGCGGAAATATCGATCCCGATATGAAGCCCCGCATCCGCACTCGGTCCTCGACTATGCATAAATTCAAAAACACCAGCCACCACATGAGCCAGGCCGGCAAAAAAGTGGCTGACTTCATGGTTCATAGAAACGAAAAGCGCGATACCCTCGGGCCGGAGTAAGTATACGAAAGTATAAGAAATAGAGATAAAGAGAAACGCGATTTCCTACCGCCTCACATGGGGCCATAGGGAATCGCGTTTTTTGGCTTCCTTGATTTCGCATGAAAGCCGATTGTGGGTAAAAGGGTCAAGGGACAAGGGATCAGGGGAAGGTGCGGCGCACAAATTAAGAAGCGCCGCAAATTTTGAAAAAGTAAGCCCTGGCCGCTCTATTTTTAAAATTGCGCCGCTTTATGAATTGTGCGGCGCACCACCCCTTGCCCCCATTTCCCTGACCCCTGAACCCTTTCTAAAAAAATCGCGCGCTATCTGTCACTCGAACGGTATTCTTTCAAGCTTTTAGGAAACCGCATGTCAAAGCGCGCATGCTCCAGTAGGTACTCTGCGAAGTGTTCGCGGTCATAGATGTGGAAATCCAATCCCTCCCCATCCCTCGATACGTCCACATAGCCGCCGTGAGCACCGCCAAAGGCAGCGAGGAGATACTGCTTCCATTTGTAGCTGTAGAAATCGGGCCGCGGAAAGGCGAGGGGATTCTTCTCCGCCACCGATTGCAAAAGGGCTTTCACTTCCTTCGCCCCCGTCCGCTCCTGCACCTTCTTCATCGCCGCCAAAAGCTCGGGCAGGCGGCTGTCTATACGCATCAGATCCTCAATGGCCCATTCGCAAGCCGCCTCCTGCAAGGGCTCTATGAATTCCTCTGCCATGCCCTGGACGCCCGAAAGCGCTGCGACTTCTATTTCCGAAACCATCTCTTCATTGAAATAGAGCACCAAATGACTTGCTCCTCCCAGCTTTTCTGTGATTGTTTTCAGAATGGGGAAATATAATTTCTCCATGCCCTTCAAGTTCTCACCAGCTGCAGAAATCCTTCCCTCTGCCAAAAGCGCTGCGAAAGGCGAGAGCCCTTCCCCTTTGATACGAAATATCATCCGCTCACCTGCTTTCTTTTTTCGCCATTATACCGGGATTTCTGAAAGCCGGCAAAAGAAAAACGCCATCCGTAAACTGGATGGCGTTTTTTCTTTTACCATTTCCTTCTATCTCTTTCATATAGAATAGAAATTAATCACCACTATTAAAC